>NZ_JASGFR010000005.1:0-140446 GCF_047605405.1 Rhodomicrobium sp.
AGATGGCGCGCAGAAGCTTCTCTTCCGGCGTCATCGGGCTTTCGCCCTTCGGCGTAATCTTGCCGACGAGAATGTCGCCCGGCTGCACTTCAGCGCCGATGTAGACGATGCCTGCTTCGTCGAGGTTCTTCAGCGCTTCTTCCGAGACGTTCGGAATGTCGCGCGTGATTTCCTCCGGTCCGAGCTTCGTGTCACGAGCGGAAACTTCGAATTCCTCGATGTGGATCGAGGTGAAGACGTCCGTCGACACGATGCGCTCGGAGAGCAGGATCGAGTCCTCGAAGTTGTAGCCCTGCCAAGGCATGAAGGCGAGGAGCACGTTCTTGCCGAGCGCCAGATCGCCGAGTTCGGTCGAGGGACCGTCCGCGATGATATCGCCCTGCTCGACGCGATCGCCGACACGCACCAGCGGACGCTGGTTGATGCAGGTGTTCTGGTTCGAGCGCTGGAACTTGCGCAGGTTGTAGATATCCACGCCGGACTTCGACGGGTCGGTCTCGTCTGTTGCGCGGATCACGATGCGGGTGGCGTCCACCTGATCGATGATGCCCGAGCGCTTTGCCGCGATGGCGGCGCCGGAATCGCGCGCCACGACGCTTTCCATGCCGGTGCCGACGAGCGGCGCCTCGGCGCGGATGAGCGGCACGGCCTGACGCTGCATGTTCGAGCCCATGAGTGCGCGGTTCGCGTCGTCGTTCTCAAGGAACGGGATCAGCGCGGCGGCCACGGAAACGACCTGCTTGGGCGAGACGTCGATGAAGTCCGCCTTCTCCTTCGCCACGAGCGACACGTCGCCCTGGTGACGGCAGATGATGAGGTCTTCGGCGAAGCTGTTGTCTTCGTTGAGCTTGACGTTCGCCTGAGCGATGTGACAGCGCGCCTCTTCCATCGCAGAAAGGTAGATGACTTCGTCCGTCACCTTGCCATCCACGACTTTGCGGTACGGGCTTTCGATGAAGCCGTACTTGTTGACGCGCGCGAAGGTCGCCAGCGAGTTGATCAGGCCGATATTCGGACCTTCCGGCGTTTCGATCGGGCAGATGCGGCCGTAATGCGTCGGATGCACGTCGCGGACTTCGAAGCCCGCGCGTTCGCGCGTAAGACCGCCGGGCCCAAGCGCCGAGAGACGCCGCTTGTGCGTGATCTCGGAGAGCGGGTTCGTCTGGTCCATGAACTGCGAAAGTTGCGACGAGCCGAAGAACTCGCGCACGGCGGCGCTCGCTGGCTTCGCGTTGATGAGATCCTGCGGCATCACGGTGTCGATGTCGACCGAGGACATGCGTTCGCGGATGGCGCGCTCCATGCGGAGCAGGCCGAGGCGATACTGATTTTCCATCAGCTCGCCGACCGAACGGACGCGGCGGTTGCCAAGGTTGTCGATATCGTCGACTTCGCCGCGACCGTCACGAAGATCGACCAGCGTCCGGATCACCGAAATGATATCGTCCTTCGTGAGGATGCGCATCTCGTCCGACTGCTTGATGTCGAGACGGATATTCATCTTCACGCGGCCGACCGACGAAAGATCGTAACGTTCTTCGTCGAAGAAGAGGCTCTTGAACAGCGCGCGCGCGGCGTCTTCCGTGGGCGGCTCGCCCGGACGCATGACGCGATAGATGTCGAACAGCGCGTCCTGCTGATTCTGGTTCTTGTCGAGATGGAGCGTGTTGCGGATGAACGAACCGGTGTTGACATGGTCGATGTCGAGCACGGGAAGCTCTTCGACGCCCACTTCGCGCAGCTTGTCCAGCACCTTCGAGTCGAGTTCGTCGCCCGCTTCGGCGTAGATCTCGCCCGTCGACATGTTGACGATGTCTTCGGCGAGATAGCGACCGAAAAGCGCCTCGTCCGGCACCGCGATGAACTTCACGCGCTCGGCGAGCTGACGCACGAGGCGCGCATTCAGCTTCTTGCCCGCCTCGATGACGACTTCGCCCGTGTCGGCGTCGTAAATGTCTTGCGTCGCCTTCAGGCCGCGCATGCGCTCAGCCACGAAGGCGGTGCGCCAGCCCTGCTTCGTCGCTTCGAAAGAAATGCGATTATAGAAGGTTTCGAGGATTTCCTCGTTGTTCATGCCGAGCGCGTAAAGCAGCGTCGTCGCCGGAAGCTTGCGCTTGCGGTCGATACGCGCATAGACGATGTCCTTCGCGTCGAACTCGAAGTCGAGCCACGAACCGCGATACGGAATGATGCGCGCCGCGAACAGGAGCTTGCCCGAGGAATGGCTCTTGCCGCCGTCATGATGGAAGAAAACGCCGGGAGAGCGGTGCATCTGCGAGACGATGACGCGCTCCGTGCCGTTGATCACGAAGGTGCCGTTCGACGTCATGAACGGGATATCGCCCATATAGACGTCCTGTTCCTTGATGTCGCGGACGGACCGGGAGCCGGTCTCTTCGTTGACGTCAAAGGTGATCAGGCGTAACTTCACCTTCAGCGGCGCGGCAAAGGTCATGCTTCGCTGCTGGCACTCGTCCACGTCATATTTCGGCGGCTCGAAGTCGTAGCGGACAAATTCGAGTTGTGCTTTGTCCGAGAAATCCTTTATGGGGAAGATCGAGGCAAAGACCGCCTGCAAACCGGTGTTCGGGCGTCCGCCGACCGGGTCTTGCACCATAAGAAATTGATCGTAGGACTGCTTCTGCACCTCGATCAAATTCGGCATTTCGGCGGCGTCGGCAATATTCCCGAAGCGCTTGCGAATACGTTTACGGCCGATAAACGTCTGCGCCATTTGATCTCCTCATTTTCACCGGGCGGCGGCTTGTCCTGCACGCCTTAGCGATTCGGGCGTCGCGATAGAGCCAATTTCTTGGGAAGCCACCTGATATGGCATCCCGTCAACGATTTTCAAGCCCTGTCGGGCACCCCTCTCCCGCCGTCGATTTAAGCGAGAACCAGGGCGCCCGAGGGCCATTGCAGTCCAGAAACGAGGGCCGGACGAACCGGCCGCCCGCGTTCTTACTTAATGTCGACCTTGGCGCCAGCCGCTTCGATCTTCTTCTTGATCTCTTCGGCTTCGGTCTTGGAAACGGCTTCCTTGATCGGCTTCGGCGCGCCTTCAACGAGATCCTTCGCTTCCTTCAGGCCGAGACCCGTGATCGCGCGGACTTCCTTGATGACGTTGATCTTCTGAGCGCCGGCGTCGGCGAGAATGACGTCGAATTCAGTCTTCTCTTCCTCGACCACAGCCGCTGCCGCGCCCGGGATCGGGCCAGCGAACACCGGAGCAGCCGCAGCCGCCGTCACGCCCCACTTGTCTTCGAGCAGCTTCACCAGCTCGGAGATTTCGAGAACCGTCAGACCCGACAGCTCCTGATACAGCTTTTCAAATTTCTCGGACATTTTGACCTCAGTGCATTCGATGATTGGTTGGTGTTGGGAGACCCTGCCTCAAACCATCACGCCGCTTCTTGCTTTTCCTGCTTTTCCTTATACGCCGTAAGGACACCCACAAGGTTCTGAGCGGGAGCATTGAGCTGCCGCACGAGATTGGAGCCGGGCGCAAGGAACACGCTGAGCAGCTTGGAGCGAAGCTCTTCCATGGACGGGATGGCGGCCAGAGCCTTGACGCTGTCCGCGTCGAGCGCCTGCTTGCCGAGAAGGCCGCCGACGATCACGAACTTGTCGGTCGTCTTGGCAAATTCGGCTGCCACCTTCGCCGCCGTTACGGGGTCCTTCGCATAAGCGATGCCCGTCGGCTCAAGGAAGAGATCCGCGCCAGCACCGTCAGCGGTGTTGGCAAGTGCAATTTTGGCGAGACGATTCTTGATGACTTTGAACTGAGCCCCGGCGCCGCCCATGCGACGGCGAAGCTCGGTCATTTGCGCTACGGTCAGACCTTTGTAGCGCGCCACCACGACAGAGCCGCTTGTCGCGAAGATGTCGTTGAGAGACTCAACCATCTCCTTTTTTTCAGCTCTATCCACCGCTTCTCTCCGTTAAAGACGGACCGCATCACTGCGGGCCGCCGCTACGATCACGCCGCGCGCCTCGAAGGAAGGCGAGCGACCGCTCAGTCCTGTCCCGAGGCGTGATAAGACGCGATCCACCAACCGGAAATCCGGCCAAAGAGATCACTCATAATCCATTCCCCGTCTCATGCAGGCGACTATTAAGCCTCGGGCCGAAACCCTTGGCGCCAGCAATCTTGGACAGGCTGCCCCCGCGTGAGCGGAGACAGCGCCGAAGCGTCGCCGCTTCGGCATTCCCGGACGGCGTGCCGCCCGAAACCTCTTATTACTGCGCTGCGGCCGCGCCCGCGCCGATCAACGTCGCGGTATCGACCTTCACGCCTGCCCCCATCGTGGAGCTGAGCGCGATGCGCTTCACGAATGTGCCCTTCGCGCCCGAAGGACGCGCCTTGACGACCGCGTCGGCGAACGCCTTGATGTTCTCGACGAGCGCCGTTTCGCTGAAGCTCGCCTTGCCGATGCCGGCGTGCAGAATGCCCGCCTTCTCGACGCGAAATTCCACCGCGCCACCCTTGGCGCCGCGAACGGCTTCGGCGACGTCCGTCGTCACTGTGCCGACCTTGGGGTTCGGCATCATGCCGCGCGGACCGAGGATCTTGCCGAGACGACCGACGAGCGGCATCATGTCCGGCGTGGCGATGCACTTGTCGAAGTTGATGTTGCCGCTCTGGACCTCGGTGACCAACTCCTCAGCGCCGATGACATCGGCTCCAGCGGCTTTTGCCTCGTCGGCCTTGGCACCGCGCGCGAACACCGCGACGCGCACCGTACGGCCGGTGCCGTTCGGCAGCGCGCAAACGCCGCGCACCATCTGGTCGGCATAGCGCGGATCGACGCCGAGATTGATCGCGATCTCGATCGTCTCGTCGAACTTCGCCTTCGCACCGCCCTTCACGAGCTTCACCGCCTCATCAATGGCATAGAGCTTCTCGCGATCGACGCCCTTCTTGATTTCCTTCAAACGCTTTCCATCGGCCATGGCGCTTATTCCTTCACCGTGAGGCCCATGGAACGGGCGGAGCCAGCAATAATCTTCGCAGCTTGATCGATGCTTGTGGCGTTAAGATCCTTCATCTTCTTTTCGGCGATCTCGCGCACCTGCGCCCATGTCACCGAACCGGCATCAGACTGACCGGGCGTCTTCGACCCGCTCTTGATACCCGCCGCCTTCTTCAGGAAGTGGGACGCCGGCGGCGTCTTCATCGCGAAGGAAAACGACTTGTCCGCGTAATAGGTGATGACCACCGGCACGGGCGAGCCGGGCTCCATCTCCTTGGATGCGGCGTTGAATTCCTTGCAGAACATCATGATGTTCAGGCCGCGCTGACCGAGCGCCGGACCGATCGGAGGCGACGGGTTAGCCGCGCCCGCAGGCACTTGCAGCTTGATATAGCCTATAATTTTCTTAGCCATTTAAGCCTCTCGGGAGCAACGCGCTCCGGGGTTGAGGATTGTGGTTCGGCCGTTGACGTCACGCCTGGCGAGCGAAACGCCGACCTCCCACACGAAAGCCAGACTTCCAAGATCCGCGCGCCGCGCTAGACCTTTTCCACCTGGGCATATTCCAGCTCGACCGGAGTCGCCCGGCCGAAGATGGAAACCGCGACCTTGAGCCGCGCGCGCTCTTCGTCCACTTCCTCCACATGCCCGCTGAAGGATGCAAAGGGACCGTCCGCGACGCGCACCTGCTCGCCGATCTCGAAGGAAATGGACGGCTTGGGCCGATCCACGCCTTCTTTTACCTGATTGAGAATACGCTGCGCCTCGATTTCGGAAATCGGCTGCGGCTTGTTGTCCGCGCCAAGAAATCCGGTGACCTTCGGCGTATTCTTGATCAGAAGGAACGCCCGGTCGTTCATGTCCATCTTGACAAGAACATAACCGGGGAAAAACTTCCGCTCTGTGCTGACCTTTCGTCCGCGCCGAACCTCGACGACTTCCTCCATCGGCACCACGATGTCCTCGAAGCATTCTTCGAGACCCGCAGCCGCGGCGCGCTCACGGATGGAATCCGCGACCTTCTTTTCGAAGTTCGAATAGGCGTGAACGATATACCAGCGCTTTGTCATCAGTTTTGCTGCTTTTAGTTACGAAAATTTTAAGCGCTTAATGGCCGAGCCGCAAAAGATGGGCGATACCCCAACTGAAGAACTGGTCCGCGAGCAGGAAGAAAATGGACGCCAGCACCGCCATGACCACGACCATGATCGTGGTCACAATGGTTTCGCGCCGCGAGGGCCACACGACCTTCGCGGTTTCGGCGCGCACCTGCTGCAAATATTCGAATGGACCGGTTCTTGCCATATTTTCTCAACACCGATGCGGAAGCACTTCCGCTTTCGCTATTCAAACGTCTTCTAATGTCTCGAATGCTCGATTTTCGAGTTTCTCCGCCACCGTGAAGTGGCAGGAGTGGAGGGACTCGAACCCCCAACCCCCGGTTTTGGAGACCGGTGCTCTAGCCGATTGAGCTACACTCCTCCATCCATCCGGTTAAGGGCAAGCCGCCGGAAGGAATGGTTCGAACCAATACCTAACCGCCTGCTACGGTCCTAACCAGTAGTAGGGATTTGATTGCTATCACGCAAGCCGACGCAATGCCAAGCATTTTTCGCGGCAGCGCGGAACAATTTGCGCTTGTCAAGCGGCTTCGAAAAATGTGGATCGCGCCCGGCCGCCGCTTTTTTCGTTGAGCGCCGCGCCAATCTTGCTAATGTGGCGTTCGCGCGGGTGTAGCTCAATGGTAGAGCAGCAGCCTTCCAAGCTGAATACCCGGGTTCGATTCCCGGTACCCGCTCCAGCCCTCCCACCAAGCCTTTTGCGACGAATCCGCCAAGCTGGCCCCGCGCTCACGGACACGTGAGGAAAAGGGTTTCGCACCTGTCTGCTTGCTTGTACAAAAAATGAAAGCACAAGCGGAGGGTTAGTGAGCGCGTCCATCAACATGCAAGCCTATAGCGACGCGCTCGTCGTGCTGGGTACGGCGGGGATCATCATCCCCATGGTCCATGCGTGGGGCCTGAACCCGGTTCTCGGCTGGCTCGGCGCCGGCGTTTTACTGGGGCCCCTCGGGCTTGGCTCGTTCATTCAGGAAGCGCCGTTCCTTTACTGGTTCACCGTCGTCGATCCAAGCCACATTTCCGGCTTCGCCGATCTTGGCGTGGTGTTCCTTCTCTTTCTCATCGGCCTCGAATTGTCCTACGAGCGGCTGATCGCCATGCGGCGGCTCGTGTTCGGACTCGGCGGCCTTCAAGTTCTCGTCACGGCGGCGATCATCGCGATCATCGTGAAATGGCTCGGCTATTCGAGCGTCGTGGCAGCCATTCTTGGCGGCTGTCTCGCGCTGTCTTCCACAGCCATCGTGCTGGAGGTGCTTTCGCGGCAAAATCGCCTGCGAACGAGTTCGGGGATTGCGTCGTTCTCGGTGCTGCTCGCGCAGGATCTTGCCGTGATCCCGATCCTGATCTTCGTGTCAATCCTCGGCGTGCATGGCGGCTCCGTGATCGAGACAGCCCAAAACGCCATCGTGCATGCGCTTGCGGCCATTGCGATCATCATTTTCGTCGGGCGTGCGTTTCTTCGACCGCTGTTTCGCCAGGTGGCTCGCACAAAATCGCGGGATCTGTTCATTGCGGCGACCCTGTTCGTGATCGTTGGAACGGGTGTTGTGGCGGCGCTCGCCAACCTCTCCATGGCGCTCGGCGCGTTCATTGCGGGGGTGATGCTCGCGGAAACGGAATACCGCCACGCCATCGAAACGGTTATCGAGCCCGTGAAGGGCCTGCTGCTCGGAATGTTCTTCTTTACCGTGGGCATGGGCATCGACTTTCGCGAGCTTCTGCATTGGCCGATCTGGCTGCCCGCATGTGTCGTGGGGCTCATCGCCCTGAAGGCCGCCGTTCTGATCCCCCTCGCGCGCGCATTCGGCGTGCCCTGGGCGGCTGCGATCGAAACCGGCCTGCTGATGGGGCCCGGCGGCGAGTTCGCATTCGTCGGCATCACCCTTGCCGCGTCTCTCGGCGTGATCAATCGCGACGCTTCGAGTTTCTCGCTCGCGCTGACGTCGCTCACCATGGCGCTGATCCCACTGCTTTCGATCCTCGCGAACCGCATCACGCCGCTCATCGTGAAGCCGCGGCCCGTGAACCCGGCGCTCGCCGCCGAGCCGCAACCACAGACCCGGCATGCCATCGTGGTGGGATATGGACGTGTCGGCCGGCTTGTCTGCGAAATGCTGGAGAAAAACGGCGTACCTTACACGGCAGTCGACAACGATACTGCCGCGGTGACGCAAGGCCGTGCTGTCGGCCATTCCGTCTATTACGGCAACGCCATCAACCCGCCTTTCCTCAAGGCGTGCGGGGTGATGGAAGCTTCCGCGGTCGTCGTGACCATTCATGTCCAACCCATGATCGACGACATCGTGGAGGAAGTCCGGCGGCTCAGGCCAGACGTGCCCATCATCTCGCGCGCCAGGGACGAAGGCCACGCGCGCCATCTCTACACCATCGGCGTGACCGACGCCGTGCCGGTCGTCACCGAGGCGAGCTTCCAGCTCGCGGAATCGACGCTTCTATCGCTCGGGCTTCCCGTCGACGCGGTCGAGAAAACGATCCAGACCCGGCGCGCTCAGGTGCGCGCGGAGTTGCAGCCGCATGCCATGGCGGCACGGCCCCCCATCGCTTCCACCGTTCCTGCGGAGCGCACCGAGGTCGTCTGACCGTTTCGCTGTCGAATGCGAGCCTCGGCACAACGCCCTTTATCGCGGCGGTGGAAAACGCTACATTCGAGGGGGCGCCGCATGGCGCTCTTTTTGTTTCAGCGAGATTTTCACGAATGCCGAAGCCGGTAGCAGAGCGGGCCGCGTCCACCGCGCCCAAGGTGGGATTTGTCAGCCTCGGCTGCGCGAAGGCGCTGGTCGACTCCGAGCGCATCCTCACCCGCCTTCGCGCCGAGGGCTACGTGATCTCGCCCGACTATGACGGCGCGGACGTCGTCGTCGTGAACACCTGCGGCTTCCTCGACAGCGCCAAGGCCGAAAGCCTCGACGCCATCGGCGAGGCCATGGCCGAGAACGGACGCGTGATCGTGACGGGGTGTTTCGGCGTGGAAGATCGGCGGATTCGCGATTCGTTCCCGGATGTTCTGGCCGTCACCGGCCCGCACCAATACGACGCCGTGGTGAACGCGATCCACGCCGCCGCGCCCGCGCCGCATGCGCCGTTCCTCGACCTCGTGCCGCGAGCCGGGCTGCGCCTCACGCCGCCCCATTATGCCTATCTCAAAATATCAGAGGGCTGCCACAATCGCTGTTCGTTCTGCATCATTCCGCAGCTTCGCGGCGACCTCGTCAGCCGCCCCGCCGCCGATGTGCTCGCCGAAGCCTCGGCGCTCGTCGAAGGCGGCGCGAAGGAACTTCTCGTCATCAGCCAGGACACGAGCGCCTACGGGCTCGACCTGAAATACGCCGCGAGCGACTGGCGCGGCTCGCCGGTGAAGGCGCGGCTCACGGAACTCTGCAACGCGCTCGGTTCGCTCGGCGCATGGGTGCGCCTGCACTACGTCTACCCCTATCCCCATGTGGACGAGCTTCTGCCGCTGATGGCCGAGGGCAAGATCCTGCCCTATCTCGACATCCCGTTTCAGCATGCCTCGCTGAACGTGTTGAAGGCCATGCGCCGCCCGGCCAATCAGGAAAAGACGCTCGAAACCATCCGCCGCTGGCGCGAAGCGGTGCCGGATCTCGGTCTTCGCTCGACGTTCATCGTCGGCTTTCCCGGCGAGACGGAGGAGGATTTCGCGCTCCTGCTCAACTGGCTTCGCGAAGCGAAACTGACACGCGTCGGCTGCTTCAAATATGAAAATGTCGAAGGCGCGCCGAGCCGTGCGCTCGATGGGCATGTGCCGGAAGAGGTGAAGGACGAGCGCTTTGCGCGGCTGATGGAAGTGCAGCGCGAGGTGAGCGCCGCCGTGCTCGCGGGCCAGGTCGGCAAAACCATCGACGTCATCATCGACGAGGTGGATGAAGACGGCGCGACCGGGCGCGGCCCGTGGGACGCGCCGGAAATAGACGGCTCGGTGCTGTTCGAGGACGCGGGCGACATGGAGCCGGGCGACATCGTGCGGGCCACCATCGTCGAAGCGGACGACTACGATCTCTGGGCGGAGCCGGTCGCGGAATAGCAGGCGCGCCGGTCCCGGACACGCACATGCAAGCGCCTCGCGCTGACCGCGCTGGCGCTGTTGCCGTCGGAAGGGGACGTGGCAAAACGCATGCGAAGCGGCCACCCGTTCGCACGACGACAGGCGTCGGATCAGCGCTTCTGCGTGAGCAACGCGCGGTAGATCACCTGAAACTGCTCAAGCGTCTTGTAGCGGATGATGACCTCGCCCGCTTCGCCGGAACCAGGGTTCATCACCACCGAAAGTCCGAGCGCATCGGACATGTCGCGTTCCGCCGCGCGCGCGTCGGCGTCCTTGGAAGGCGCTGCGGTCTTGCCCTTTGGGGCCGTGCCCTCGCTCGCCTTCTTGCCCATCACGAGCGCTTCCACGTCGCGCACGTTGAGGCCCTTCTTCACGATGTCGAGCGCGACGGTTTCAGCGTCTTCGCGTCCGATCAGCGCGCGCGCGTGTCCCGCCGAGAGCGATCCGTCGCGAACCAGCGCCTGCACCGGCTCCGGCAGCTTCAGAAGACGCATCGTGTTGGCGAGATGGCTGCGGCTCTTGCCGATGATCCCGGCAAGCTCTTCCTGCGTATAGCCGAAGCGTTCCACGAGTTCCTTGTAGCCGCCCGCCTCTTCGATGGCGTTCAGGTCGGCGCGCTGCACGTTCTCGATGATCGCGAGTTCGAGCGCTTCCTGGTCGCTGAGCGAGCGGACGATCACGGGAACGGTGTGAAGCGAAGCTCGCTGCGCGGCGCGCCAGCGACGTTCGCCAGCCACGATCTCGTAAGAGGTTTGCGCCGCGTCGGACGGACGGACAACGATCGGCTGAACGAGGCCCTTTTCCCGGATCGAGCCGGCAAGCTCATCCAGTTCCGCTTCGTTGAAGTTCTTGCGCGGATTGAAGGCGCTCGGCCGAACGCGGTCGATCGGAACCTGACGGATCTCACCGTTTGCCGCGATGACGCGTGGCGTTCCGATCGGCGTCGCATCGCCGATAAGGGAGGCAAGGCCCCGCCCAAGACGGCTTCCCCGAACGGGCGATGGTCCCGTCGCTAAAGCGCCCGATCTTGTTTCCATGTCGCTCTCCAGTCGCAAATGGTCATCATGTCATGCCGCCCGTGGCGGCAGCCCTCGACATACTCACCCACGCAAATCACCGAATGCGGGCCGCGTCGCAACGGCCCCGCGCCCGTTACGCCGCCTTTGCCGCTGCCGCCGCCTCGCGCGTGATCATCTCTGCGGCGAGGTCCATGTATGCCTTGCTGCCCGCGCTCGTGTGATCGTAAAGGAGCAGCGGCTTGCCGTGAGACGGCGCTTCCGCGATGCGCACATTGCGCGGGATGATGGTGTCGTAAACCTTCTGGCCGAAGAAGCTTCGAACTTCGGCCGCGACTTCATTGGAAAGACGCGTGCGGCCGTCATGCATGGTCAGCACGACGCCGTGGATTTCGAGGCCCGGGTTCAGGCTCGCCTGCACGAAGTCGATGGTTTCCTTCAATTGCTGGATACCTTCGAGCGCGAAGAACTCGCATTGCACCGGCACGAGCGCCGCATCGGAGGCCGCGAGCGCGTTCAGCGTCAGGATGCTGAGCGAGGGCGGGCAGTCGATGAGCACATAAGAAAGACGGTCGGCGGGGGCGCGGTCGAGTTCGGAGGCGCGGAGCGACGCGATGGCGTCGCGCAGGAAGTAGGCGCGGTTAGGCGCCGCCGCGATTTCCGGCTCAAGACCGGCGAGGTCTCGGGTGGACGGGGCGACGAACAGGCCGGGGATCGCCGCCGGCGTCATCGCCTGTTCCAGCGCCGCCGCACCCGCGAGCACGTCGTAGGTCGACACGTGGCGCGCCTCTTCCGGCACGCCGAGGCCGGTGGATGCGTTGCCCTGCGGATCGAGGTCGATCACCAGCACTTTCTCGCCAGCCGCAGCCAGCGCCGTGCCGAGGTTGATGGCCGTCGTCGTCTTGCCCACGCCGCCCTTCTGATTGGCGACCGCGAAGACGCGAAGACCTGCTGCCTGGTTTCTCTTTGTCACTGCCCGCCACCTTGTCTGAGCATCGGCTTGCCGATTTCCAAAATGCGACCCTCTGCATCGCTGAGGCTGGCGTGGCTTCTGACTTCGAAAGCCCATCGCTTCTGCGCGTCAGCGATTTCCACTTCGGCCTCGCGGCCTTTAAGAAACAATCCGGTTGACGCATTACCGAAGAACGGGTGGGCCAGATCCAGCAGCGCATCGAGCGAAGCCAGCGCACGCGACGTGACGACGTCGGCAACGGGTACCGCGCCCGTTGCGGCGGCATCGGCGATGCGCATGTTGTGCACACGAGCGGGAGCCCCCGTCCGCCGCGCGACCTCGGAAAGAAACGCACACTTTCTTGCGTTGCTCTCCACAAGATGCACACAGGCGCACTCTTTCTGATTCGCGATCATAATAGCAATCGCGAGTCCGGGGAATCCCCCGCCGGAACCGAGGTCGACCCACGTTCTGGCGCCGGGCGCGAGCGCGACGAGTTGGGCCGAATCCGCGAAATGTCTTTGCCATATCTGAGGAATTGTCTTCGGGGCGACGAGGTTCACCGCCTTCTGCCACTGCACGAGCAGCCTTTCGTACAATTCGAGTTTTTCCACTGTTTCATGTGAAACACGAAAGGTCCGGGCAAATTCGGCGGCGCTGTTCACGTTTGAAGCACTCATGAATGGTATCCGTAGAAGTGGGGGCGCTCTGGAGATTGCAGCATGCTGCCGCGCGTTCCCATGGCCCTTTCCACGCTTCTTGTTGCGCTGCTTTGCGGCATCGCGCAAACCGAGGCGTCGAAGTTGTTCACAGATGAGGCCGAGTTTCTCATCGCTCCCGTTCCGTCCGCCGACTGGACCGTTCAGGAAACCGAAATCCGCCCGAAATTCGCCGAGGTGGATTACCTGCCGAACGGGCAGACCTCCGACGACTGGAACCGCCTCGTCACCGTGCAGACCTGGCGCGACCCCGGCTTCCGCTACGACATCCTCGCGGAGAAGATGAAGGAGCAGGTCGAGGCGACGCAGCCCTGCAAGTCCACCGCCATGCAGAAGCTCGCCGACCGCAAGGTGAGCGGCTACGACGCCGCGCTCTATGCGCTGTCCTGCCCGGAGAACAAGACGACCGGCAAGGGTGAGTATACGCTCATCCTCCAGATTCAGGGACGGGATGCGGTTTACGGCGTGCAACGGTCGTGGCGCGGCGCGGCCTTCGAGCCCGGCGCGATCCCCGTGCCACATGAGGAGGGCGAGGAATGGCTCGCCTGGTTCGACCGCATCCAGCTCTGCGATAACCGCCTCGCGGGCAAAGGCTGCGGAGACGCCCTCGGCAGGGCGACCGCCACGGCGCGGAAACGCTGAGGCGCCCGGCCTGCCATCGGTGGACGCGTTCGCAAGAGGCGTGGCGCGAAGCCGAGCGTCGACCGTTTAGCGCGCCTTCTCCAGAGCGTCGATATCGGATCCGCGTATCGCATCGAGATTCCGCGTGATCTTCTCAACGGACCACTCCCACCATGCGACCGCCTGGAGACGCCCTATGGTTTCGTCATCGAACCGGCGACGGATCAGCCGGGCCGGATTGCCGCCAACCACGGCGTAAGGCGGAACGTCGGATGCGACGACCGAGTGCGCGGCGATAATTGCGCCATCTCCGATGTTGACGCCGGGCATGATGAGCGCTTCCATTCCAAGCCAGACATCGTTCCCAACCATCGTATCGCCTCGAAAGCCGGCCCGGATCGTCGCGAAATCGAAGCCCTCCCGCCACGCTTCGCCGAAGATGTTGAACGGAAAAGTAGAGAAGCCCGTCATGGCGTGGTTTGCGCCGTTCATGATGAACCGCACACCCGTCGCTATGGCGCAGAATTTCCCGATGACCAGACGATCGCCGATGAAATCGTAATGGTGGAGAACGCAGATCTCCTCGAACCGCTCAGGCCCGAGCGGATCGTCGTAATAAGTGTAGTCTCCCACAACGATGGTTGGGCGGGTGATGAGCGGCTTGAGAAAGCCGACTCGCGGATGCTCGGCGATAGGATAAGGGCGTGTTGGGTCTGGCGGTGTCATGACGGGCATCCCATGATGGTCGATTCAAGCGAAGCCGTGGCGCGCCCTTTTGTCGAGTTTACTTTATGGCGGGTCAATCGAAGACGGTTACAAAGATTTGCCGGCTTCGGGATCGCGCTAACGCTCGGCAGCGGGAACAGCCTTTCCTCACGCAGCGCGCGCCGTCTTCCGGATATGAGCGAGCAGCACCATCAGCGCGGCGGGCGTCATGCCGTCGATGCGCGCCGCCTGCGCGAGCGTCGCCGGACGATGGCGGTCGAGCTTCTGCCGCACTTCGTTGGAAAGTCCCTGGATCGCCGCAAAGTCGAGCGCGGGCGGAATGGCCACGGCCTCGTCCTTGCGGAAGGAAACAATGCTCGCCTCCTGCCGGTCGAGATAGACGGCGTAGCGCGCATCCACCTCCAGCCGCTCCACGGTTCCGCACGGCAGGTCGGCCAGCTCCGGCCAGACGCGGGCAAGCCCGGCGACGGACTGCCCCGGCAGCGCCAGCAGATCGAAGGCCGAGCGGCGGCGGCCGTCGCGGTTCAGCACGATGCCGTGGCGCGCCGCCTCGTCGGGCGTGAGCGTGAGCGTTTCGAGCAGCCGACGCGCCGAGCCGAGCGCTTCGGCTTTTGCGGCATAGGCAGCCTCACGCATTGAACCGACGCAGCCGACGCGCGCGCCCAGCAGCGTCAGCCGTTCATCCGCGTTGTCGGCACGGAGCCGCAAGCGGTACTCCGCGCGGCTGGTGAACATACGATAGGGCTCGGACACCCCGCGCGTCACGAGGTCGTCGATCATCACGCCGATATAACCGTCCGTCCGCGACACGGTGAAATCCGCAATGCCGCCGCCCGCCGCCAGCGCCGCGTTGATGCCCGCGACGACGCCTTGCGCCGCCGCCTCCTCATAGCCGGTCGTGCCGTTGATCTGTCCCGCGAGGAACAGGCGTGGCAGCCGCTTCGCTTCGAGCGTGGGGCCAAGTTCGCGCGGGTCCACATAGTCGTATTCAATGGCGTAGCCGGGCCGGATGATCGTCACGTTTTCGAGGCCGGGGATCGTCGCGATGAACGCGCGCTGCACGTCCTCCGGCAGCGAAGTAGAAATGCCGTTCGGGTAGACGGTCGGATCGTCGAGGCCCTCCGGCTCCAGAAAGATCTGGTGGCTCTCGCGGTCGGCGAAGCGCACCACCTTGTCCTCGATGGAAGGACAATAGCGCGGGCCGACACCCTCGATCTGGCCGGAGTACATCGGCGCACGGTGGATGTTCGCGCGGATGATGGCGTGCGTCTCCGCCGTCGTCGCCGTGATAGCGCAGGCGATCTGCGGCGTGTCGATGCGATCGGTCATGAAAGAGAACGGCACGGGCGGCGCATCGCCGGGCTGACAGGCGAGGCGCGCGAAATCGATGGTGCGCCCGTCGAGGCGCGCAGGCGTGCCGGTCTTGAGGCGACCCATCCGAAGGCCGAGCGCATAGAGCCGGTCGCTGAGGCCGATGGACGGAGCCTCACCCACACGGCCCGCAGGCGTCCGCGTCTCGCCGAGATGGATGACGCCCTTGAGGAACGTGCCCGTGGTGATGACGACGGCTCCGCTGCGCAGCTCGCGCCCGCTCGCCGTGACGACGCCTGCTACGGCATCGCCCTCGACCAGAAGATCCTCGACAGCGTCTTCCACCACGGTCAGCCGGTCCTGCGCGGCGAGCGCGGCCTGCATCTCGCGGCGATAGAGCTTTCGGTCGGCCTGCGCGCGCGGCCCCTGCACCGCCGGACCCTTGGAGCGGTTCAGCATGCGGAACTGGATGCCTGCCTTGTCGATGACCCTGCCCATGAGCCCGTCGAGCGCGTCGACCTCCCGGACGAGGTGCCCCTTGCCGAGACCTCCGATGGCCGGGTTGCAGGACATCTCGCCGAGCGTCGCCGCCTTGTGCGTGACGAGCGCCGTGGCCGCGCCCAGACGCGCGGCGGCAGCTGCGGCCTCGCATCCCGCGTGCCCGCCACCCACCACAATCACATCGAAAGCCCGCTCGGCCATCGCTCACATCCTGTCGTCTCGGGGAAGATGCTGCCGGCGTGGGGAACCCCCACTCGGCGCGCACCGAAGATAGCAACGCCGCGCCGCATTTGAAATGGCGGCATGGCTTCACGTGAACGCGGCGCTTGCTGCACTTGCGAAAAGACGCGACACTTTTTTGGGATCGTCCGGCGACGCCACCGCTAGCAAAAGGGCGCCTCTGCGATTAGGTCCAGTCATTCGTTGATGAATTCAAGGAGAGAGCGATGCAGGCGCGAGATGTCATGACGAAACCTGTCATCACGGCGACGCCCGACACCGACATCCGCAAGATCGCATCCATCATGATGGAGAAGCAGATCGGGGGCTTGCCCGTGGTCGACTCCAGCGGTGTCGTCGTAGGGATCGTCACTGAAGGAGACCTTCTTCGCCTCAGATCGCCGGACCAGCAGAAAATTCACGACTGGCGTCTCTCGCTTCTTCTGGACCCGAAGGCGCTCGCGCAGCCTCTTCTCGACAAACTTCAGGCCAGTCTCACCGCGCGCGACGTGATGTCTGCTCCGGTCATGACCGTGCCGGACGGGGCCGAAGTGCTGGAGATCTGCAAGATGTTCGTGGACACGGGCATCAAGCGCGTGCCGGTGACGCGGGAGGGGCGCCTCGTCGGGATCGTCAGCCGCTCGGACATCATCGCCCGTATCGCGCAGATGAAGCCGGAACCGCCGCAGGGCGAAGGCATCTTCGGATGGACGTTGCACTTCGATCCTTTCGACCGCGACAAGGACAAGACGCCACCCACGCCCTCCGCACCGGAGCCGCGCCCCGATGCCCCTTTGACCGCCTCCGACTTCCGCCTCATCGCCCAGGAGGCCGCGGCCAAGAAACTGCGTCAGCGCGCAATCCAGGACCACGTCAAAAGCGATGACCGCATGGCGCGCGTGAAGCAACTCGTGGACACCCACCTGTCAGAGGACGAGTGGCTCACGGTCCTGCAAAGGTCGCGCGAGGCGGCTGAACGCGGCGAGCGGGAATATCTCGTGCTCCAGTTTCCGGCCGAGCTTTGCAGCGACGGCGGGCGCGCGATCAATGTCGGCGAGCCGGGCTGGCCAGCGACCCTTCGCGGCGAGGCGGCCGAGACTTTCCTGCGCTATGAGCGCACCTTGAAGGATCGCGGCTTCCACATGATAGCGCGTGTGCTCAGTTTCCCGAACGGCTATCTCGGCGACATCGGTCTGTTCCTGCACTGGGGCGGCATCATGGAATAGTGCGAGCCGGAAGGCCGCTCGCATTCGGTCTGCGGTCCGCGGCCTGCCTTCCTTCGCGCAGAGGCTTACGCACGAGCCGGTTGGGGCTGCTTCGGGCTCATCGCTTCTCAGCAGCCGATGTTTCATGTGAAACAGTTTGTTTACTTTTTCGGGCGTGCGCGGCTTCCCGTCTCTGCGGTCACTTCCCGATGCAGAACTCGCCGAAGATCTGGCCCAGCACATCCTCGACATCGAGGCGACCGGTGAGGCGCCCAAGCGCGTCGGCGGCTTCGCGCAGATGTTCGGCGGCAAGCTCCGGCGCCTCGCCCGCTTCGACGCCTTCGAGGAACCGGGCAAGAGCAAGCCGCGCGCGCCCGATCTCCTGCCGGTGCCGGAAGCGCGTTATCGCCGGCGCTTCACCTCTGCCATAGGTCTCGCCAGCAAACCGCACGAGCGCTGCCTTCAGGGCATCGAGGCCGAGACCGGTCTTCGCGGAAATGTAGACCGCCTCGCTGCCGAAGTTTCCGGGCGCGGGTGACGGAGCCACGTCCACCTTGTTCACGACGAGGAGCCTTACGCCGGACGATGAGGTGACGGTGGCGCCCTCGATGTGCGTGGATGGGGACGAGGCGGCGGTTTCTCCGCCGGCTTCGGCCTTCGCCGCTCCCGCACCTTCGCGCGAACCGTCCACCATCGCGAGAACGACGTCGGCCGCCTCGGCTGCGGCCAGCGCACGGCGGACGCCCTCCTGTTCGACGGGGCTCGTCGCCTCGCGGATACCGGCCGTATCGCGCAACACGAACGGATAGCCGTCAAGATCGAGCGATACTTCGATCACGTCGCGCGTGGTTCCCGGCTCGTCGTAGACGATGGCGGCCTCACGCCCGGCGAGCGCGTTGAGCAAGCTCGACTTGCCGACATTCGGCTCGCCGACGATGGCGACCGATATGCCCTCGCGCAGGATCTCGCCCCGACGGCCATCGGCCAGCGCGCTCTCAAGATCGGCGATGAGAGCGCGGGCCTCCGGCACGGCTTCCCTGAAAGCACCGTCCGCGATGTCCGCCTCATCGGAAAAATCGAGGCTCGCCTCGACGTAAGCCATCGCCTTGAGAAGCGTGCGGCGCCATTTCTCGTAGCGCGCCCGCATCGCGCCCGAATGCTGCGCCAGCGCCTGCCGCCGCTGCACTTCGGTGTCTGCGTTGATGAGATCGGCCAGCCCCTCGGCCTCGGTCAGATCGAGCTTGCCGTTACCGAAGGCGCGGCGCGTGAACTCCCCCGGCTCGGCCAGCCGCAGACCGATGTCGGCCAGAGCATTCATGACCGCCGCCACGACCGCGCGTCCGCCATGGACATAAAGCTCCGCCATGTCCTCGCCGGTGAAGTTCGCGGGGCCGGGAAGCCAGAGCACCATCGCCTCGTCGAGCATCTCGCGTGACTTTGGATGACGCAGCCGCCGGAAGCTCGACACGCGCGGCGCGGGCAACCGTCCGTTGCAAAGCTCGTACAGCGTCTTTCTCGAAGCACGCCCGGAAATCCGGATCACGGCGATCCCGGCCCGGCCCGGCGCGGACGACAGCGCGTAGATGGTCATGAACGTTTCCTGCTTCTTAAGGCTTCAAAGACAAGTTGCACGATACATTTTCGAAATTTGGGTATAATCGTCCCGAGGGCTTGCCGTGCTTCTGGCGGACTTTCATTGGGCAAAGCAGTCAACAAGGTTGCCTCATGGCGTTAAATCGTTTGAGCGAAGAGACTAGTCCCTACCTTCAGCAGCACAAACACAATCCGGTCGAATGGTGGCCCTGGTGCCAGGAGGCCTTCGAGGAAGCGCAGCGGCTCGACAAGCCCGTGCTGCTCTCGGTCGGCTATGCCGCCTGCCACTGGTGCCATGTCATGGCGCACGAGAGCTTCGAGAAGGAGGATACCGCCGAGTTGATGAACCAGCTGTTCATCAACATCAAGGTGGACCGCGAAGAGCGCCCGGACGTCGACACCCTCTATATGACCGCGCTTCAGGAACTGGGGGAACAGGGCGGATGGCCGCTCACGATGTTTCTCACGCCCGACGGCATGCCCTTCTTCGGCGGCACGTACTTCCCCGACAAGCCGCGCTTCGGCAAACCCTCCTTCAAGGACGTGCTCGTGAACGTCGCGCGCGTCTACGCGCAGGAGAAGGAGACCATCGCGCAGAACACCGCCTATCTGAAGCAGCGGCTCACACCCCGGCTGAACTACGGCGCGGCGCCCGAATTCTCGGAGGAGCAGCTTGCCGCCATCGCGGCAAAGTTCATCGGCGCCATCGACCCGACGAACGGGGGCCTTCGCGGCGCGCCAAAATTCCCGAACACCACGATCTTCCAGTTCCTCTGGCGCGCGGGCCTTCGTTACAATCTGAAGACCTGTATCGAGGAGGTGAAGAACACGCTCCTGCATATCTGTCAGGGCGGCATCTACGATCACCTCGGCGGCGGCTTCTCGCGCTATACCGTGGATGAGCGCTGGCTCGTGCCACACTTCGAGAAGATGCTCTACGACAATGCGCTTCTCATCGAGTTCATGACCGAGGTCTGGAAGGAAACGCAGTCAGACCGCCTCAAGACGCGCGTGGCCGAAACCATCGGCTGGCTCAAGCGCGACATGATCGTTCCGGGCGGCGCCTTCGCCGCTTCCTATGACGCGGACTCCGACGGTGTCGAAGGCAAGTTCTACGTCTGGAGCGCGCGTGAGATCACCGACATTCTCGGCCACGGCGAAGAGGCCGCGATCTTCGCGCAGACCTACGACGTGACGGAAGGCGGCAACTGGGAAGGCAAGACCATCCTGAACCGCCTGAAGGCGCTGGCGCTGCTCAACGGCAGCGAAGAGCGCGCGATGGATGAATGCCGCGCCAAGCTGTTCGCCGAGCGCGAGCGGCGCGTGAAGCCGGGCTGGGACGACAAGGTGCTCGCGGATTGGAACGGCCTCGCCATTCGCGCGCTGGCCCGCGCCGGCGACGTCTTCGTCCAGCCCGACTGGGTCGCACTCGCGGTGGATGCCTATGGCTTCGTGAAAAACCGCATGATCGAGAACGGCCGCCTGTTTCACTCCTGGCGTGACGGCAAGCTGAAAGGCCCCGCCACGGCCGCCGACTATGCCAACATGATTTCCGCCGCTCTCGTCCTCCATCAGGTGACGGGCGAGGCGCGCTATCTGGACGACGGGGTGGAGTGGACCGCCATCATGAACCGTCACTACGACGCGGAACAGGGCGGCTATTATTTCGCGGCGGACGACACGAGCGACCTCATCCTGCGCCCGCTCTCGGCGAGTGACGATGCCGTGCCGAACGCGAACGCGACCATGCTGCAGAACCTCGCGGACCTCTATACGCTGACCGGAGACGCCGCCTATCTGACGCGCGCCGACGGTCTGCTGACCGCTTTCCAGGGCGCGGCCCAAACGATGGCCATCGGATACACCGGCCTTCTCTCCGGCGCGCTCACGCTGATATCGCCGCAATCCATCGCCATCGCGGGCGACCGTGCCGGTCCCGACGCAGCCGCGTGGCGCAGGGCTCTGGCGGAAGTGTCCTTGCCGGGCGCAACCGTGCAGTGGGTAAGCCCGGACGAGACGCTCCCCGCTTCCTCCCCCGCCTTCGGAAAGAAGGCCATCGGCGGCAACACGACAGCCTACATCTGTTTCGGACCACGGTGTTCCGAGCCGATCACCGATCCCGCTACCCTGAAGGAGCGGCTTAAGGAAGAGCGTGCCGTTTCGGTGCAGGTGGCCGCTTCGCCCGTTTAACGGAGCGCCGCCGGTTTTGTTTGGAAACGCAACGCAGCGCGATACAGGGATTGCGTCGCGAGCCGCGTCCCACCGTGCCGGCGCAGGAAACGGGGGCCTTTCGATCCCCAAGCCAGGACCCCCCCACGGCATCGTGCTTCGGATGAAACGGATACCCTTCCGGTTCGAGCGCGCCGAGGCGCTGAGCCGCGCGGCGCGGTCCTGAATGCGAAGCAGGCTGTGAGGGCCTATCCGGCCTCGAACCACTGAGCCACTCGAATACTGCAAGGCCCGGAGCGGGGGGGAGCCGTTCCGGGAGCGTCGTTGCGCGACATCAGGGCTGCTTTAGTCCCATGGCATCCGCAGAAGGCTCCAGACAAGCTCTTTGGCCCAGAATGGGATGGGTGCCAGAACACGCATGCGATTTGCCTTAAAGTGCGTACGATGTCATAGTAGCTGCTTGCTTTAGTCGGTACCGGAACCGGGTCGATTTCGGCTTCGCAACGCCTATTTCCGCTTTTTCGTTTGATGCCCACTCATTCAACTTATCTGCGCACTCCTAACTCTTGTGCACAAACCTGCTTTAGGAATTCGCCATGTCGAGTGGCATAGCCACAGTATTATCGGACCTGTTCGATCAGATTGCCGTCGCTGTTTTTATCATTTCCGGTAGCGGGAGCCTCCTTTTCTCCAATCGCGCCGGCCAAGCCATGATCGACGAGGGTTGGCCGGTCCGTTTCACCAACGGCGCGCTCACGGGGATCGACACCCCCGCTTCGGAGGCTTTGAAGAAGGCTCTCGACAAAAGGCATGCCGATGGCGCGAGCGATCAGGCCATTTGTCTTGCCATTGCGGGACAGGGAAGGCCGAGCGCCATCGGGTATCTGAGGGCCATCCCGGGGGCCGATACCTCGGCTTCCATGTTGCTCGTCACGCAAACCGGACGATCGACCGCCTACGGAATAGAAGGTCTGGCCAGCAGCTATAACCTCAGCAAGGCCGAAACGCGCATTCTCAAGCACGTCGTGGAGGCGCAGTCGCTCCCCGAGGTCGCGCAGCGCCTCAATCTGTCGCTTCCTACCGTCAAGAGCCACATGCGCCGGATTCTGAGCAAAACGCAGTGCTCACGGCAGGCAGACCTGCTTCGCATCGTGGAGGGGGCACGCGCATATTTTTATCGTCCCCGCAGCGAGAATTGAGAAGTCTGACATCCGCGTTGGCGAACCGCTTCCGCGATCCGACAACGACGGAACAGCTTCCCCCGCTCACGAGCGGGGAAGCGCGCCATCCACGAACGCGCGGATCAGCGAATGCGCCATCGAGATCCGCGGCGGGACGAACAGTCCTTCCGGGTGGGAGAGCGCAAGCATAGAGGCAAGTTCCGCCCGGTCGAACCAACGCGCATCGGATAACTCCGTGCGGTCGATCGTAAGCGCCTCGGTAAGCGCCTCGCCCCAGCAACCGATCATCAACGAGTGCGGAAAGGGCCAAGGCTGGCTCGCCACATATTCGACCGCACCCACCTCGATGCCCGTCTCCTCCTTAACCTCGCGGCGAACGGCGTGCTCGACGTCGTCGCCGGGTTCGACATAACCGGCGAGCGTCGAATAGAACTTGTCCGGAAAGCGAAGCTCATGGCCGAGCAGCGCACGGTCGCCGCGCGTGACGAGCATGATCACGGCGGGGTCGGTTCGCGGCCATGTGCTTTGCCCGCACCCCGCGCAGGTTCGGCACCATCCGCCCTCGATGGCATGCAGCGGACCGCCGCAGCGCGAGCAGCAGCGTTGATGGGCATGCCAGCCCAGCAGCGCCCGCGCTTCCGCCGCGATCAGCAAATCCGTTTCATGTGAAACACCCTGAAGCGCGAGCGAGCGCAGATCGACAAGCGGAGAGAGCGCCTTTTCCACCGCCGCGAAGTCTCTGTGGTAGGGCGGCACGTTACAGGCGAACACGCTGGCCCCCGTCCCGTCCTCACCCAGAAACGCGAAGTCGGCCGGCGCGGCGAGGGCCTGCACTTCCGGCACACTCAGCCAGCGAATGGCGGGCGGCGCGCGGTCCGGCGTCGGATGGATGGGAATCCGAAGGTCGGCGAGAACCAGAACCCTGGTGCCGGGAGCATTGAACCGGGCGTCGATGAAAGCCGCATCGCGCCGCATCTCCGCGCGGCGGTTGAGGCTCTTTTCAGAGGTAATCGTGGGTAAATGGAGAAACGGCATCGCTCAAACCTTAACGACTGAAGCGACGGCCTTCAATGAAGAGACATCGCTTCAGTCGGCAAAGCGGGCGCGTGCTCACAGCTTCCGCAGCGCCACCGTCTCCACGCGATGCGAGTCGCCCTTCGACAGGATGAGATTGGCGCGCTTTCTCGTCGGCAGGATGTTCTTCTTCAGGTTCACGAGGTTGATCGTGCGCCAGAGCTTCAGCGCCTGCGCGATGGCCTGTTCCTGCGTCAGCTTGGAATAGCGGTAGAAATAGGCGTCCCTGTCGCGGAACGCGGTGCTGTAGAGGCGCAGGAAGCGGGTCACGTACCACTTTTCGATCACCGCAGGTTCCGCGTCGATGTAGATCGAGAAGTCCAGAAGGTCGGAGACGAAAGGCACCGCGTCGCCGTGCTTCGGCAGCTTCGCGGGCTGGAGCACGTTCAGCCCCTCGATGATAAGGATGTCGGGCCGGTCGACGACGATCTTTTCGCCGGGAATGATGTCGTAGGAGAAGTGAGAATAAACGGGCGCTTCCACGCGCGCCTTGCCCGCCTTCACGTCGGCGACGAATTGCAGTAGCCGCGCCTGGTCGAAGCTCTCGGGAAAGCCCTTCTTGTGCATGATGCCGCGCCGTTCAAGCTCGGCATTCGGCCACAGAAACCCGTCCGTCGGAACGAGATCGACGCGGGGATGGTTCGGCCAGCGCACAAGCAGCTCGCGAAGGACGCGCGCCGACGTGCTCTTGCCCACCGCCACGCTGCCCGCAACGCCGATGATGAACGGCATCTTGGCGTCGCCGTGATTGAAGAAGCGCGTCGTCGCGCTGTGCAGAAGCTGCGCCGCGCGAACGTAATAGTTCACGAGCTTGGCAACGGGCAGATAGATGTCCGTCACCTCTTCCTGCGAGATCTTTTCGATGAGGCCCGAAAGGCGCGCAAGATCGGCCTCGGACAGCGTCATGTGAACGCCGTCGCGCAGCTTCGACCATTCCTCGCGCGAGAAGGTACGATAGGGAGAGAGCTGCAGGGCCTGGGGCAACTCGAACTCCAGAACGGGGCTCGGCATGCTCATGACTGCGAGCCATCCTTCGGCCGCGACGCCTTTTCCGCATGTCCTGATTGAGCGGTGCGGCTGTCGAGTTCGGCGAACACCGCCTCGATCGGGACATTGCGCGCTTCGAGCAGAACCATCAGGTGATAGAGAAGGTCCGCAGCCTCCGCGCGGAGCTTTTCGTCGCTCTCCGCGACGCCTGCGATCACGGTTTCGACCGCTTCCTCGCCAAGTTTCTTGGCGCAGGCCGCCGCGCCCTTGTCGAGCAGCGATTTCGTATATGACGCGGAAGCAGTGGAAGCGCGGCGCGCCTTTATCGTCGCGGCCAGTCGTGCGAGCGTATGTTCACTCATGCCTAAGCCCCTCGGGCCGCCGTGACCGTCGCCGCAATCATCAATGAGCGGCTTTTCCGGATCAAGGCGAAATTAAATGCCGAACTTCACGAACTGCGGAAATGCGAAGTCGCGCTCAGCGGCCTCGGAAGAAAGATCATAACCGGTCCCGCCTTGGGAAAGATCCCGTGCTCTTTCTCCGACCTCTTTGTCAAGATCCACGACGCTTATCCATACGGCGAACAACGGACGGATTGACGCCTATCGACGTCGCATCATGGCGACAAGCGCGCTTGCGCTGCGATAGCCGACCCGGCGCGCGGTAGCCTCGGCCTTCGCGCCCTCGCTCAGGAGGGCCGCGGCGCTCATCGCGCGCAACCGCCGCCGCCATTCCGCGAAGGAGAGACCGGTTTCCTCCCGGAAGCGGCGCGTCAATGTGCGGCGGGAAAGGCCGCACCGTATCGCCCAATCGTCGATGTTGAGCGGAAGCGCGCAATTCTCGATCAGCGCTTCGCAAAGCGCCGCCAGCCTGCGGTCCCCCGGAAGCGGAAGCTCGAACTCCGCCCTCGCTGCGCGCGCCACCTCGTGGACGACGAGCGCCGCCAGCGCGCCGCCTCGTCCGCTCTCGTCGTAAAGGACCGGCTCTTCGAGAAGGGCGAGGATCGCTTCGCGCAGGAGGACCGGCACGGCGATCACCTTGCATTGCGTCGGGATGACGCCGGCTTCCTCCCCCCGGATGTACGCGGTGCGGAGAGAAACGGGCACGCGAAAATCGACGCAATGGACCGTGTGCGCCGGTATCCAGAGCGCATGACGCGGCGGCACGATCCACGCCCCTTGCGCGGTCTTCGCCAGCATGACGCCCTCGACCGCGTGAAGGAGCTGTCCGCGCGGGTGAAAATGCGGCTGCGTGCTGGCTCCCGCCGGATAGTCCTTAGCCATAACGGCGACCGCGCGCGGCACATTCTGGTAGTCGGCGCGGTCGGTGCTGCGATTTTGGCCCGCTTGAGACAGTTTTCGGCCCCCGTGCGTTTTCAGGCCAGACTACGCTTTCGGCAGGCACGCAAGCAAGAGAGGGATACGCCAACACCATGACTGCAAAGGGCGACGCGCCGCACAAGACACTACTTTTCGTGAACATCGCACACGCGCTGGATCATTTCGTTCTGCTGATTTTCCCGACCGCCGTCATTGCCATCGCGGCGGACCTCGGCCGCGATTACGGCGATCTGATCTGGCTGACGACCGGCGCTTTCGTCGCGTTCGGTTTCTTCGCGCTTCCGGTGGGCTGGCTCGCGGACCGCTTCGGGCGGCGCGCGCTCCTGATCGCCTTTTTCTTCGGCTACGGCGCGGCGTGTCTCGCGGTGGCGTCATCGACGAGCTTCCCGATGATCGCCGGGTCGTTGCTCATGCTCGGCATGTTCAGCGCGATCTATCATCCCATCGGGTCCGCCATGATCGTGGCGAACGCGAAGAAGCTCGGCCGCGCGCTCGGCATCAACGGCGTATGGGGCAACATGGGCGCGGCACTCGCTTCCGGCATCACAGGGCTTCTGGCCGCGAATTTCGGATGGCGCGCGGCATTCATCGTGCCCGGCGTGATCCTTATCGCGCTCGGCATCGCGTTCGTGGCGCTCGTCCGCGATGACACCATGACCGGCAAGAAGGGCGCCGCGAGCCACGCGCTCGTCATGAGCCGCCAGCGCCTTGTGTGGCTGCTGCTCGCTTTCGTGGCAGCAATCCTCGCGGGCGGCCTGACGTTCAACATCGTGACGATCGCCATGCCGAAGGTGATCGACGAGCGGCTCGGCTTCTCGCTCCCGCTGGAGCTGACGGGCTGGATCACGACGAGCATTTTCGTCTGCGGCGCGCTCACTCAGATCACTGTGGGGCGGCTCATCGACAAGCTGGAACTGCCGTTGCTGTTCGTTGCCCTGTCCGCGTTGCAGGCAGGTGGCCTGCTGCTCTCAGCGCTGACGACGGGCGTGCCGATGGCGGCGGGGCTCGTGCTGGCGACGGCAGCGATTTACGGACAAGTGGTGTTGAACGACGCCATGGTGGGCCGCTACGTCGCCGACGAATTCCGCAACCGCTTATATTCCGTGCGCTTCTTCGTCGGCTTCACGGTGGGCGGCCTCGCGGTGCCGCTCATCAGCCTTCTGCGCGCTCACGGCGGATTTCAGGAGGTGCTGCTCGTCTCGGCCGCTCTGGCGGCGGTCATCCTCATCTGCGCGCTTGCGACATGGGCGCTGGTGCATGGGAAGACGCAACCCGCGGTGGCTCCGGCGGAATAGCGCCGGAACTGACGGCACTTGCGGTCGTTCTCCCGAAAGGGCCAACGGAGGAAACGACCATGCCGAGAATGACCGTGGAACCGCGCACCGCGGGAAACAGGCTGCTCCCGGCTTTGGCGCTGGGAGCGGCGCTGGCGGCATTCACAAGTCCTCCGCTTCAGGCGGATGTCGACGCGCCGAAGCCGAAAGCCGCGCCCCAAGATACGCTGTCGAGCGATCCGAACCGCGTTCAGGTGCCGGTGCCGGACTTGCGGCCTGGCGAAACGCTGACCGAGCATCTCGACCGAAACGACGGCGTCATCCGCCCGCAGGAACGCAATACACCCAACATGTCGACCGTGATGCCGCCTGAGCCTCATCCGAACACGACGCCGGTCATTCCTCCACCGGGCACGCCGGGCGGAGATCAGAGCATCGAACCGAAATAGAAGATCGCCTCCGTTCGCGGGGCGAAAACCTTGCTCCATTTCTTGGGATGACGGCGACTTGCGCCTGCGAAGGCGTTGCAGTCGCGTGTGCGGCATGGTAGCTCACCGCTGAAGGCGCGCCGCCCGTGGCCAGCCGCAAAAGCGTAGACTCAGACATTCCGGAGAATGAGCCAATGGCCGAGACCAATGGAACGAACGGCGGCACCGAACAGCCCGAACTGAATCCGGGTCAGCCGCAAGTCAACGTCATCGGACAGTATATCAAGGATCTGTCCTTTGAGTGCCCGGATCCCACGCGCTTCTTTCGCGGCCCCGGTAACAACCCGAACCTGCAACTCAACTTCAATGTGCAGGTAAACAACATTCAGGATGGCGTTTTCGAAGTCGGCCTTGCGCTCGAAGGCGAAGCCAAAAGCGATGAGGGCGTGCTTTACAACATCGAGCTGCTTTACGCGGGCGCGTTCGTTCTGAAGAATCTGCCGCAGGAAGCCGTTCAGCCCGTTCTGTTCATCGAAGCGCCGGCGCTACTCTTCCCCTTCGTGCGCCGTCTCGTAGCGGACCTGACGCGCGAGGGCGGGTTCCCGCCGCTGCTGCTCGATCCAATCGATTTCGCCGGTCTCTATCGCCGTCGCGCCGCCGAAGGCCAGCAGCCGACCGTCAGCTAGAACTTGGGACGATGCAGAAGGAGGTTCGCCTTCTCTGCTCGACGAGCACCGCTCATACTCGGCATCGCGCTTTAACAAAGGTGCGGTGCTTTTTTATTGAGGCGGCGCGACGCCGGATGGACCCTGACCGTCGGAAGTCCGCCCATGACCAAAGCATGCAACCGCTTTCGCCTTTGGCGAAGCGGTTTATCATGCCGACATGAAATCCCTCCGCCTGCGCGGAGTTGGTGCATGCTGTGCGACGCAGCGCGCCGATAGCAGTCAAGGATTGGCGGGGGCGTCAACCTGGATGCGCATCATCTCCGACGACATCCACGACAACATGACGGCCAGGGCATCGGTCGGCTGCATTCCCTCGCAGAGCGCGGCCTCGAATGCGTTCGTCAATTGAGACTGAAGCATATCCGAGACGTGCTCCGCGATCAGCGGTTGCGGATTTCCCGGGAAGAGGGAGTCCATATCCATCGGTCTCAGCTCGTTACGTAAGGGCATCATGCCTATCCTGTTGCTATCGTGTCGAAAGTAATCGTGACAATCATGACGTCACGCTTGCCAATGAGTGTGCCTGCGAAAGTCCTGATCACATTTCGTCTCCGCCTCGACCAATGCCTTTGCGAGTTCGCTTAGGCCGGCACCTTCGGCTTCGCGGGAGAGATATCGCAGGGCTGCCAGTATACCGTTGACATCCTGCTGCTTCTTTTCCGAAAAAAAGCCGTCTTCGACTGCGCTGCTAGGCAGCGAGCTGCATTTCAGTGTGTTCGCCATAATTGAGGACGTTCTCATAAATACCCGTTTTCTCCCGGACCTTCTGCAGGACCGCCCTCGATACTGTCAGCGAACCTGCTATTATTTTGTAGCCTTCTTCACTTCTCGCTACGTCTCCCAACCACTCGACTTCCCAACCGTTACGCACGAAGATATTGCGGCAGTACGCCGGGTACATGACGCCGACGATGCGGTTTATGCCCTGCGCAAGTCCGAACTCCAGATAGCCGATGATGAGTTCCTGAATGATCCGCTTGCGCTTCTCGGTCGGCATCTTCTCGTCCACGCAGAAACGGCTCCCCTCCCAGACTTCGGCTGCTTTCGGGATGGCGATGTTGCTGACGAGATGGGGGAAAACCTCCTGCAGCATGTACGGGCGATCTGTCGGATAAAGCCGCGACGATCCCCGCGCTCTTCCCGCCTCATCCCGCCAGACGAGATACCAGGCGGCCGGATTGTCATACTGGTCGTATTCCATGTTCCGGATCGTAGGCACCTTCCAGTGTTGCCGCTGCACGATGCATTCGTGCCTAAGCCGGTGCTGCTCGTAGATAGGATTTCCCGCAAACAGGTGACTTGTACTGATCGAAATGCAGTCAATCATCAGCGCCCTCGCTACGCGTGAACAACGAGGGGCATAATCGCGGAATGGCTGCCGCTTCACAGCTAGCAACCTTGACAGGTTCCGACGGGAATCAGCCGAAGAAGGAGGGGAGGATCAGACCGTGACGAATGGCCTTGACGGTCGCAAGTGTGCGCTCGTTAGCATTTAACTTCTTGAAAACATTGCTCATATGAAAACGAACGGTGGAGTGGGACACCCCCAGGATATCGGCGATGACGGAGTCGCTCTTTCCCTCCGCCGCCCAGGACATGATCTCCCTTTCGCGTTCGGTGAGATAAACCTCGCCGATATCCTCCGTCAACGGAGACTCGACTTTTTCCAGCTCCGTGAAGGCAAGATGAAATTGAAAGGCAAGCGCCTGCACCTTGTGGAGCAGCGCCCTGTCCGGGTTTATGCCGCCATGGCTGCTTGCGATACCGAAGCCAGCCAGTTCACCGTTCACACCGCAGATGGGCACGGCGATGCCGTCGCACAGGCGCGCTTCCTCCGCCTCGTTCATGACCTTTATCTGATCCGTGTGCCACTTGCGTTGCGTAAGCACCGACGCCCAGGTAAACGGCCTGCTCGCGCAAACCCCGAATTGCGGAACGGGGTCTTTTTTCTCGTACTGATTGATCCGGTAATGATCCATCCAATCGTCCGGGTAATTGCAGACGATACCGTGTCCCGCGTTCAATCCCACGGATGGATGATTGGTGATTAGGCTGTAGCAATAGCGATCATAGCCGAAGACTGCGAGGGCTTTTCCAAAAAGCTCGGAAACCTCCTTGCTCGACTTCGACGCGTTGGCGTCCTCGATGAATCGCTCTATCGCAAACCTGTCCATAACCAAATGCGCGCCGAATGGAGGTGAGGTCAGTGCATGAATTTATCGTAACACGCACAAACTCACTAGTGTAGCCTAAACATCACGGCAACCGGGGCTAGGATTAATGCGTGAACGTTTGGTTATGGCTTGAGCTTCAGACCCTTTCCAATATTAAGTAGTTGATATTATTAAATGGATCGCCAAAGACATCGGATCTTGCACCCTCGGCGAGAGCTTTCAGATCAGGCCGGCTCCGAAATTGCAGTCCCGGTCTTGAGAACAACGCCAGGTAGCCGCGTAAATCCGCCGTGGCGGCCACATTACAGACGATCAATTTCCCGCCGTTGGCTAGCTGATTATTAAGGACGCCGAGAAGGCGGCGCGCCCGCCTGTCGGACAAGAGCGTCAGAAGCAAGGGGCCATAAATCAGATCGAAACCGCCCTTCTCGCGAAACAAGCCTTCAATGTCATCTGACGAAGGCTGAATAATCGTGATTTGGCTCTGATATTTACGGCTGAGGAATGCACAGACCGCCGCGTCCCGCTCCAACGCGGTGAACTCCATGCGACTGAGGTCGAGGGGGCCGTCTTCCAGTTCACGAAGATGTCCCGCGCCGAGCGCAAGAATTCGAGGGCTGGCGCGGCGGGTGCTTACATCCTCGATATATGCGCGCGTCAGCGTTTTCAGGAGGCGCACCGAAAGCGCGAAAGTGCTCGTCGTAAGCTGGTCGAAGATCCTCGCGGCGCCCTTCGGCGTTCCCAGCGGCAATAAGCCACCATTGAGAAAGTCGAGGGAGACCGCGTAGCCGCCGGACTTCGCTGATGCATAGCTTGTGAAAGGGTCTTCACGGCAATGCCGGTACATCCGGTGCGAACGCGTTACGAGGCGAAGGCGGCTTAGGCATTGCAGTCTTTTTGCAAGGTCGAAGACCTCGGAAAGCTCCCGCTCCAGAAGCTTGTACGCGGCGGGAACATCGCCTTCTTCGAGAAGATCCGCCGAATCATCGAGAATGCCCTGCGCCAGAAACAGCAAGCTGTCCGGCGTGAAAGTGCCCAGACGCTGCTTGCTTCCCTGTGCTGCTGGATCCGCCGCAAGGGACAGGTTTTTCCCGGTTCTTCGCATACAATCCCGCGCCTCGCCATGGGCGAGAAGCCGCCCTCTCCACAAGGTAAACTGGCATTCTAGGGAGGATGCCTCCAATTTGCAGGATGCAAATGCATCCTGCATTTTTCGAAAAGCCATTGACTTCGTCCAAGCCGAGCGGCTTCCTGTCGGAGGCTGATAAAACTGCATACGAACGGCTATGGCCGATTCCTTCGAAACGCTCATCGACCTGATTTATGAGGCTGCGGAAGACCCGCTGAAGTGGGAACGGGTTCTTGCTCACCTGACCGCCGCCGTCGGCGGTTCGGGCGCGGCTTTTCATGCGAGCGAGGCGGACAACTCCGGTTTCGGCTTCGGAATGAGCTGGCACGTCGATCCCGAGGCGCAGCGGCAATACGCCGATTACTATCACTCGGTTAACCCTCTGGCCGCCCCCTTGACCATGGTCCCGGCCGGCGTTGCCATCGCCGATCACGCTCTCGTTCCGCGCGAGGCTTACAAGAAAAGCGAATTCATCCACGATTACTCGCGCCGTTTCGACATACGCGGTTCGATCACGCTGCTTGCCGCCCGAAACGCACAGCGTCTGGCCTGCCTTGGCGTCGTCAGGCCCTACCATTCCGAGACCTTCGAGCCCCGTGAGGTCGCCTTCGTGCAGCGGGCTGCCCCGCATCTGACGCGGGCGCTTGCGCTCAACAGACGCCTCGCGCAACTCGACGGCGAGCGGCAGACCTTCGAGGAGGCGTTGGAGAGATTGGGCCAGGCGGTGGCCGTCCTCTCCGAAGACCGCAAGATCTGCTACGAGAATGAGGCCGCGCAGCGGCTTTTCCGCCGTGGAGACGTCCTTCGCATTGTCCAGGGGCGGCTGGCTGCGGTCAGTCCCCTGATCGACGCCCGTCTGGCTGAGGCCGCGCGCGCGGCGCTTGCCCTCACGCACAGGCGGGGCGATATAGTCCTCGTGCCGCAGGAAAGCGGGTTGCGCCCTCTCATCGTCAGAATCATGCCATTCGGGCAGACTTCCGATTTCCCGCTCGGGATCGGAACGCGTGCAATTGTACTGATCACGGATCCTGGCGCGCCTGTACACGATGCGGCGACCGACGTGATGACTGCATTCGGTCTTACGCCAGCCGAAAAGCGGCTGGTTCATGAGCTTCTCGCGGGGCGCACCTTGCAGGAAGCTGCCGGCATCCTGAACATCACCCGCGCGACGAGCCGAAACAGGCTGTCGCACATCATGTCCAAGACCGGAACGCACCGGCAGAGCGAGCTGCTCCAGCTCATTCTGCGCAGCACCATGACAACAACGGGCTGAGAGCCTCTGAAACGCTGGGCTCAGGCCGCCGTCTGCACGGGCTCGGCTGGTGGCGCATCGTCATAACGCTTCCAGATCGCCTTGTCGCCGAGCGATGCGACGAAGGCGGCGTGCGCGGCGGCTTCTTCAGCGGTAAGCCTCGGCGCCAGCGGCTTGAGGCGCACCTGCACCGCCGCTGCCTGGCCCGCGACGGCAACTTCCGCCGAGCGTGCGCCAAGATCAAGCCCCGCCTGCTCCGCTCCGATAAGCCGCAGATACACATCCGCCAGCAACTCGCTATCGAGCAGCGCGCCGTGCTTCGTGCGCGTGGAATTGTCGATGCCGTAGCGGCGGCAAAGCGCGTCGAGATTGTTCGGACTTCCGGGGTGCTTGCGCCGGGCAAGCGCGAGCGTGTCCGTCACGCGCTCCATGGAGATCGGCGGTGGATAGCCAAGTTTCTGAAACTCGAAGTTCAGGAAGCCGACGTCGAATGCCGCGTTGTGGATGATGAGGCGCGCGCCTTCGAGCACGGCCAGCATTTCCGAAGCGAGCGAGGAAAAAAGCGGCTTGTCGGCGAGAAAGGCGTCCGTCAGCCCGTGGATCGCGGTCGCCTCTTTCGGCACCGGCCGTTCCGGGTTGAAGTACCAGTGCCAGAAAACGCCGGTCGGAATGTAATTGTGCAGTTCGACGCAGGCCAGTTCGATGATGCGGTGGCCGTCCTTTGGGTCGAGCCCTGTCGTCTCGGTGTCGAGAACAAGTTCGCGCATGCTCGCCTGATGGACCCCGTATTCGATGCGTCAGATGTCTTGAAGGGCGGCCCAGCGTTGATATGCCAGCGGGGGCCGCGTCACGATATCCTTCAAGATTGCATCGATTTGCTGTCGGCTGTCCTCGTGCCCGACTTCCGTATCCACAACGTAGTCGGCCCGGGCGCGCTTCTCGGCGTCGGGCATCTGCTTCGCGACGATGGCTTCGAGCTTTTCGACCGTCATGCCGGTGCGGGCGAGAAGCCGCTCGCGCTGTGCCTCGGCCGATGCGCTGACCACAATGACGGCGTCGAACAGATCGCCTGCGCCGGTCTCGAAAAGGAGCGGGATTTCAAGGATCGCAAGCGGCGTGCCCTTGTCCTGCTCGGCGCGCAGGAAGCGCCATTCCGCCGCGCGAACGAGCGGATGAACGATAGCCTCAAGCCGTTTCATCGCTTCGGGCGAGCCGAGAACGCGCCCGCCCAGCGCCGGTCGATCGACCACGCCGCCCGCGGTGGTGCCCGGAAAAGCGGCCTCGATCAGCGGCACGGCTGCGCCCGCGTAAAGCTCGTGCACCACGCGGTCGGCGTCGAGCACGGGGATACCGAGCCCGCGCAAATAGGCGGCGACCGTGCTCTTTCCCATGCCGATGGACCCTGTCAGCCCGATGACGATCATCCGCCTGCCTCCCGCGCCGCGATGGCATCGAGCACCGCCGCGCGAAGCTCGGGCGTCACGCGCGGCCGCGCGCCGAACCAGCGCTCGAAGCCCGGCGCGGCCTGATGCAACAGCATGCCGAGGCCATCCACCGCGACAAGCCCACGCACGCGGGCCTGCGCCAGAAGCGGCGTTTCAAGCGGGGTATAGACGATGTCGTTCACGGTCGCGTCGGCAGCGACCGGCGACAGGTCGATGTCGAGCGGCGGCTGCCCCTTCATGCCGAGCGTCGACGTGTTGACGACGAAGCGCGCGCGGTCGAGCGCCACCGGAAGGTCGGCAAGCGCGAAGCTCGTCGCGGGCGGGAATTCGGCGGCGAGAGCGTCAGCCGTCGCCTTCGTGCGGTTGACGATGCGAATGTCGGCGAAGCCCCGCTGGATCAGCGCCCACACGATGGCGCGCGCCGCCCCGCCCGCGCCGATTACCACCGCCGCGCCCGGCTTGTCCCAACCGGGGGCCTGCTCGTCGAGATTGGCCAGAAAACCGAAGGCATCCGTGTTCGCGCCATGAAGTTTTCCACCATCGAGCCACAGGGTATTCACAGCGCCGATGGCCATCGCCGCCGCATCGCGCCGTTCGGCGAGCCGGAAGGCTTCAAGCTTATGCGGCACGGTCACGTTGCCGCCGGCAAGCCCCGCCGCCGCGAAGCCCCGCACGAAATCGGCGAAATCCTTCGGCTCGACCGCCGCCTTGCCATATTCGCCCTCGATCCCGTGCTCGCGCAGCCAGAAACCGTGGATCACGGGCGAAAGCGAATGGGAGATGGGCCAGCCGATGACACAGGCGCGTTTCATAACCGCCCCTACTTCTTCAGCACCGAAATGCGCCGCAACTCATCGAGCACCGGGACGATCGGCATGCCGAGAATGGTGAAATAATCGCCTTTCACCTCACTGAAGAGGTGAATGCCGAGACCCTCGATGTGATACGCGCCGACGGATGTCTGCACGCCCTCGCCCGCCGTCTCCATGTACCAGTCGAGGAAGTCGTCGGTGAAGTCGCGCATCGTGAGCGTGGCCGTATCGACGAATTGCGCGACATGTCCCCCATGCAGCAAGACTGCCGCCGAATGAAGCTGGTGCTGGCGGCCGCGCAGTTTCAAAAGCTGGCCGCGCGCTTCCTCCTGACTCTTCGGTTTCTGCAGGATTTCGTTGCCGACCGCGAGCACCTGATCGGCGCCGATGACGATCGCTCCCGGTTCCGTCTCAAGCACGTTATCTGCCTTCAACCGCGCAAGCGCGAGCGCCACATCGGGGGGCGCGATATTGCGTGCGAAGTGCTTGTGCTCTTCCGCCTCGTCGACCATCGACGGCTGCGTATGAAAGCGCAGCCCTGCGCTCGCAAGAATTGCCGCGCGCGCGGGGCTCGCGGACGCGAGGATGATTTCAGGATAATCCGATTGCATGCGCCGATTAGGTACCTTTTCGAGATCCAGCCAAAGCGAAGTGCTATTTTTCTAGCGACGGCTCCCCTCATAGATCGCGATGATCTGAGCGGCGGTTTCCTCAATCGATTTTCTCGTCACGTCGACGAAATGCCAGCCATTCTGCGAGCAAAGTCTCTTCGTGAACGCTATTTCATTCTTTATAACGTCGGTGTCGACATAATCTTCAAAATTATTGCTGTTGAGCGCAAGCAATCTGTTGCGCCTGATCTCGGAGAGCCTTTCGGCGCTTGCGACAAGGCCGATGACGAACGCCGTCTTCAAACTCGTCAGGTTCGGCGGCGGCGGGATGTTCGGCACGAGCGAGACGTTCGCCGTCTTGTAACCGCGGTTCGCCAGATAGATGCTTGTCGGCGTTTTCGACGTGCGGCTCGCACCCACGAGCACGATATCGGCCTTGTCGAGATCGTCCGTGCGCTGGCTGTCGTCGTGCGCGAGCGTATAGTTCATCGCCTCGATGCGGCGGAAATAATCGGCGTCGAGCGTGTGCTGCGCCGCGACGACCGCGTGAGCCGGCATTTTCAGATAGTCCTCGAATGCCTTCAAAACGGGGCGGAGCACGGCCACGCATGGCACGCCAAGCTCCTCGCAGCGCGTTTCCAGAAGCTCCGCGAGATTCGGGTTCGCGAGCGTGAACAGGACGATGCCGGGCGACGCCTCGATATGCTGCAACACGACGGCAAGTTGACGCGGGTTGCGCACGAGCGGGTGCATGTGCCGGTTCGGTTTCGCGCCCGGAAGGCGCACCACGGCCGCCTTCGCCATGGTCGTCAGCGTCTCTCCGGAAGCGTCGGAGACGAGATGCAGGTGGAAGTGCTTTGCGGTGGGGACAGCTGTCAATTCCGGGGATAAAGCGCCCTCTTCGGCGCTTCGCTCGGGCTTGGCATTTTCCGGGGCCATTGAGTCCTCCACGCCAATTAAAAAAGAACGCACAGCTCGTGACGCTCTGGAAAAAAAGCCCTTGGTTCTTACCCGGCCCGCGACCTGCGCTGAGTCTTCACAGGTTGTCCCCTACGTTATTCATTGCTGAGAGGGGCAAAGCAAGGCTAAAGAGCAGGGATGAAAGCCCCCGCAAGCGCGATTTTTCAACAAGAACTCGTCGCGACGCATCGGCAGGAGAACGTGCTCTCCAAACAAGGGGAAGAACGCGGCACAACGCGATGTTTCCGCAAGTTGCCTCCCCTATAAGAAACAACAGAACCTTAAGATGGAATCTTATTGATGAACATCGCCGCTGACACGCCGAAGACCGATCCGAAGTTCATTGCCGCTCTGAAGGGCACCGCCCACAAGGCACCGCCCATGTGGCTCATGCGGCAGGCCGGACGCTATCTCGCCGAGTATCGCGAAGTGCGCGCTCAGGCAGGTTCGTTCCTGAACCTCTGTTACAATCCCGAACTGGCGGCGGAAGTGACTCTCCAGCCGATCCGGCGTTTCGACTTCGATGCCGCGATCATCTTTTCAGACATCCTCGTCGTGCCGCACGCCCTCGGCCAGCATCTCGAATTCCGCGAGGGCGAAGGCCCGCATCTCGATCCCATCACGAGCCTCGCCGATCTTTCGAAGCTCTCCGTCGAGAAGGCAAAGTCCACATTTTCCATCGTGTACGAAGCGATCGACCGCACCATCACAGGGCTTGGCGATCGGACCCCGCTGATCGGCTTCTGCGGCGCGCCGTGGACGGTGGCGAGCTACATGGTCGAAGGCCATGGGTCGAGCGACTACCGCGCGGCGAAGCTGCTCGCCTATCGCGAGCCGGAAACCTTCAAGGCCATCCTCGACCTGCTCGTCGACGCATCGGCGACGTATCTCATCGGCCAGGTGAATGCGGGCGCTCGCGCTCTGCAGATTTTCGACAGCTGGGCGAGCGCACTTGCCGACAACGACTTCGACGCCTTCGTGATCGAACCGACCGCCGAGATCGTGAAGCGCGTGAAGGCCGTGCATCCGAACGTGCCGGTCATCGGCTTCCCGCGCGGCGCCTCGCCGAAATACGCCGATTACGTGGCCCGCACCGGCGTCGATGCGCTCGGCTGCGACACGGCCGCGCCGCTTCCGACGATTGCCGCCCAGCAGGACAAGGTCACCGTGCAGGGTAACCTCGATCCGCTGTTGCTGCTTGCGGGCGGCGATGCTATGGACCACCGGGTGAACGCGACGCTGGAGGCTCTGGCCGGCAAGCCTTACGTCTTCAACCTCGGTCACGGCATTCTTCCGGATACCCCCGTCGAGCATGTCGAACGTCTCATCCGCCAGGTGCGCGGCTGAGGCCGTCGCACTTGTTCGGACGATCCGAACGAATCGAGCTATAGCGAGATCTGAAGCGCCGGGGTTTGCGGCGCTTCGAAAACCGCCCGTGAACGGCCTGCCATGATCAGTCTCATGAATGACGCCTATCTTTACCTGAAGTCCTTTCACCTGATCGCGGCCTTCGCGTGGATGGCGGGCATGTTCTACCTGCCGAGGCTCTACGTCTATCACTCGCAGATCGGGGTCGGCACGCCGCAGTCCGAGACGTTCAAGGTCATGGAACGTCGGCTTCTGAAGGCCATCATGAACCCCGCGATGATCGTCACCGTGGGGCTCGGCCTGTGGATCGCCTTCGTCACGGACTATATCGACTGGCGGCATGCGCCTTGGCTGCATGCAAAGATCGCGCTGGTGATCGGCCTGCTCGTCATCCATGGTTTCCTCGCCAAATGGCGCAAGGATTTCGAGGCCGACCGCATCCCGCACAGCACGCGCTTCTTCAGGATCATAAACGAAATTCCGACGTTGCTTCTGGTCGGGATCGTCCTGCTCGTCATCGTGAAGCCTTTCTAGGGGAGCTTTTGATCCCGACATTTGCTCGCTGCAAGCGAATGCAAATGGCGGAAACCAATAACATCGGTAAAGCGGTCTCTTCTTGAAGGTCAGAGGTCAATCTGATCGGATCCGGCTCCAGGTCTTCTTCTCACGGGAAAAAATGAGACGGGGCTTTTTCCCGTCTTTGCGAAGGGCGCAAACGCTGCTATATTGGCGCTTGTCGTTAAGCGTCCGAGATTTGCCGTTCAAAGATCGGTCACCCCGATCCTGCATTTGAGTGAAGCAGCCGCGATCTGCCCTCCAGACAAGACAAGCGGCTCAGCGAACGTCCTCTCCTCCCCCGGTTCGCGGGCTCCACTGTCCGCTCCAACTCATGCTCCCCCAAAAAAGTCGTCGACCATCATGCAAGAAATGAAGCTTCAAGACCTCAAAGTTAAATCCCCTACGGAACTTCTTGCGGTCGCCGAGGAATTCGCAGTCGAGAATGCGAGCGCGCTCCGCAAGCAGGAGCTGATGTTTGCGATCCTCAAACAGCTCGCGGCGCGCGACATCGAGATCACGGGCGTCGGCGTTGTTGAGACCTTGCAGGACGGGTTCGGCTTCCTCCGGTCTCCGGATTCGAACTATCTTCCAGGACCGGACGACATTTATGTCAGCCCCAGCCAGATCCGCCGTTTCGGCCTGCGCACGGGCGACACGGTCGAAGGCCAGATCCGCGGGCCCAAAGAGGGCGAGCGCTATTTCGCGCTGCTCAAGGTCAACAAGATCAACTTCGACGACCCGGAGAAGATCCGCCACAAGGTCCACTTCGACAATCTGACGCCGCTCTATCCAAACAGCTGGCTGAAGATGGAAACCGACACGCCGCAGTCGAAGGATCTGAGCCCGCGCGTCATCGACATCGTGGCGCCGCTCGGCAAGGGTCAGCGCGGCCTGATCGTGGCGCCGCCCCGTACCGGCAAGACCGTCCTGCTCCAGAACATCGCGCATTCGATCACGGCGAACCACCCCGAGTGCTATCTCATCGTTCTTCTCATTGACGAACGCCCCGAAGAAGTGACCGACATGCAGCGCTCGGTGCGCGGCGAGGTCATCAGCTCCACCTTCGACGAACCGGCATCGCGACACGTGCAGGTGGCTGAAATGGTCATCGAGAAGGCCAAGCGCCTCGTGGAGCACAAGCTGGACGTCGTCATCCTGCTCGATTCCATCACGCGTCTCGGCCGCGCCTACAACACGGTGGTGCCGTCCTCCGGCAAGGTGCTCACCGGCGGCGTGGACGCGAACGCGCTGCAACGCCCGAAGCGCTTCTTCGGCGCGGCACGCAATATCGAGGAGGGCGGCTCGCTCACCATCATCGCGACGGCGCTGGTCGAGACCGGCAGCCGCATGGACGAAGTGATCTTTGAAGAATTCAAAGGCACCGGCAACTCCGAACTCGTGCTAGACCGCAAGGTGGCCGATAAGCGCGTGTTCCCGGCGATGGACATCGCGAAGTCCGGCACCCGCAAGGAAGAACTGCTCGTTCCGCAGGCTCAGCTTCGCAAGATGTATGTACTGCGCCGCATCCTGAACCCAATGGGTCCGATGGACGGCATCGAGTTCCTTCTCGACAAGCTGCGCCAGACGAAGTCGAACGGCGATTTCTTCGATTCGATGAATACGTAAAGCGCCGGGCGGCTTGCCTGCTGCCGCTTGCGTCAAACCATATTCGCGATCGCACAAGGCCGGGCTTTCCGGCCTTTTTGCTGTCCACGCGTGAGAGCGCGGTACAGCGCCGGAGGGGACATGATCGCTTACAGAACAATGACGTCGGACGACCACGCCGCGATCATGGCGCTTCTCGATGCCATGCCCGGCGTTAAGGTGCGCGATGCGGATTCGTTCGAGGGGTTCGCGCGTTACCTCAGGCGCAATCCCGGCCTGAGCTTCGCGGCGGAAGAGGATGGCGCGTTCGTCGGCTGCGTTTTCGGCGGCCACGATGGGCGGCGCGGCTATCTCTATCATCTCGCCGTCGCACCGACGCATCGCAGGCGCGGCATCGCATCCGCCCTCGTGCGCAACGCGTTGGACGCGCTGGCAGCGGAAGGCATCGGCAAGGTTCACATCGATCTCCTGGCTGACAATGCCGATGGCCTCGCCTTCTGGCAGGCGGCGGGCTGGTTCGAGCGCCCCGAACTCGTGCGGCTGTCGTTCCTTCCGACCGGCAACCCGCAGGGGTGAAAGCGGCCGATGCGCCGGTTCCTCAGATGGAAAGCGCGGGCGACCCGCCTACCGCGCGGAGAAAAGCGGGTGGGGATCGTCGTCCAGCGGCGCCTTCTTCAGCGTCTCGCGGAATGGGCTCGCCGGATAGGTGCCGAGCACCACAAGCTCGGTCGAGTAGAACGCCAGTTCCTCCAGTGCGAGCCTGAGCGAGCGATCCTCCGGGTGGCCTTCAACGTCGGCATAGAACATCGTGGCGCTGAAGCTGCCTTCCGGCTGATAGGATTCGAGCTTCGTCATGTTCACGCCGTTCGTCGCGAAACCGCCGAGCGCCTTGTAGAGCGCGGCGGGCACGTTGCGGACGCGGAAGATGAAAGTCGTCAGCGTGGGCCCGTTGCCGGACGCCGGCATCACCGCTTCGTCGGCAAGGGCGAGAAAGCGCGTTGTATTATGCGCCGCGTCCTCGATGTCGCTTTTCAGGATGCGCAGGCCGTAGATCTCGGCGGCGAGCTTGGAGGCGATGGCGGCCTTGGTCGGGTCGCCTTCCTCAGCCACCATGCGCGCGGCCCCGGCGGTGTCGGCCTCGGGAACGGGGCGCAGGCCCAGCCGCTGGATTGTGTTGCGGCACTGGCCGAGCGCCTGCGTATGGCTGTGAACCGTCTTCAGCGTGGCCAGATCCACGCCGGGCAGCGCCATGAGCTGGTGATAGATGCGCTCGAAATGCTCTCCGACGATATGCACGCCCGAATGCGGCAGGAGGTAATGCACGTCGGCGACGCGGCCAGCGACCGAATTCTCCACCGGAATCAGCGCATAGCGCACTTCGCGGTGCTTAACGGCAAGCAGCGCTTCCTCGAAGGTGGCGCAGGGAAAGGGTTCGAGCGACGCGTCGTAATTGATGCAGGCGATATGCGAATTCGCGCCGGGTTCGCCCTGATAGGCGATCTTCGCGGGCGTGGCCGTCGCGGCCGTTGCAATGGATGTCATCACTCTAACCTGTTTCGCCGGAGCGGCGCGCGCCTTCACCTTGCGAGGATATCGCGCGCATTTTCAAGATCGGCTTCGGTGTCCACCCCGAGACACGCGGTGTCAACCGCAGAAATGGGAATGTGGCCCGGAACCGTCGGCTGTTGGCGGCGCGCGTCGCCTTGACCCGCAGGTCGCTTCGGTTGGGGCGTTAACCGCTCGTTAACAAAGGTTAACGCCCGTTAACTTTTCGCCGCTTCATCAATGGGAGAGGATTTTCGAGAGGAAGAGCTGCGCGCGCTCGGAGCGCGGACTGCCGAAAAACTCTTCCGTGGGCACGTCTTCGACGATGGCGCCCCTGTCCATGAAGATAACCCGATTCGCCACCTTTCGCGCAAATCCCATTTCGTGCGTGACGACCATCATCGTCATGCCCTCGCGGGCAAGTTCGACCATCACGTCGAGCACCTCGCTCACCATTTCCGGGTCGAGCGCGGAGGTCGGCTCGTCGAAAAGCATGGCGATCGGGTCCATGGCGAGCGCGCGGGCGATGGCGACGCGTTGCTGCTGCCCGCCCGAAAGCTGGCCCGGATATTTCGGCGCCTGATCGGCGAGGCCGACGCGCTGGAGCAGCTTCCGCGCCTTTGCCTCCGCTTCGTCCTTGCCGCGCTTCAGCACCTTGCGTTGCGCGAGCGTGAGGTTTTCCATGATGGTGAGATGCGGGAAAAGCTCGAAGTTCTGGAACACCATGCCGATATGCGAGCGAAGCTTCGGCAGGTTGGTCTTCGGGTCGTTCACCTTCTGACCGTTGACGAGGATGTCGCCCTGCTGAAACGGTTCGAGCGCATTCACGCATTTGATGAGCGTGGACTTGCCTGAGCCGGACGGCCCGCACACCACCACCACCTCGCCTTTTTGAACCGATGTCGTGCAGGCGTCGAGCACCTGAAATTCCGGCGTGTACCATTTGCTGACGCCGATCATCTGGATGACGGGCGCGCCGGGGGACTGTGTCGCGGCCGAAGTCGGCGTTGTCGTTGCCGTGGTCATGAGTGGAAGCCCTACCGAATGATTGCCGTGTGCGCCTGCAAGCGTCGGACCGCCTGCGAGGCCGCGAAGGAAATAAGGAAATAGACGAGCGCGGCGAAAATATACATCTCCGTCAGGCGTCCGTCGCGCTGGCCGATCTTGCCCGCGATGCCTAGGAAGTCGTTCAGAGACAGCACGTAAACGAGCGAGGTGTCCTGAAAAAGGACGATGGTCTGCGTCAGCAGCACCGGGAGCATGTTGCGAAACGCCTGCGGCAGCACGATGCGCCGCATCACCTGCGAATAGGTCAGGCCCAGCGCATAGCCCGCCGCGACCTGTCCTTTCGGCAGGGACTGGATGCCCGCGCGCATGATCTCCGAGAAGAAGACCGCTTCGAAAAGGCTGAAGGTGATCAGCGCAGTGAGAAACGGATCGATGGGGATCGGACGCGGCGAGCCGACGATCTTTTGCGCGATGAACGGCACGAGGAAGAAGAACCAGAAGATCACGAGCAGCAGCGGCAGCGACCGCACGAAGTTCACATACGCGCCCGCGATCTGCGGCAGCGGCCATACGCCCGACAGGCGCATCAGCGCGAGCACGGTGCCAAAGAGAGTGCCGAAAATCGCCGCGAGAATCGTCAGCTTCAGTGTGAAGACCATGCCCTCCAGGAAGAGGTAGGGCAGCGCGTCGATGACGACCTGAAAATCGAAGTTCGAGAACATCGCCGCCTCACTTCGCCACGAGCATGCCGGGAACGGCGACGCCGCGCTCGATCCGCCGCATGACCGTTGTCACCAGGATGTTAAGCACAAGGTAGATCAGCGTCGCCGCCGTGAAGGCCTGAAAAGTTTGAAACGTGTAGCTGTCCATGTTCCGAGCGCTTTGCGTCAGTTCCGCCACGCCGATGGTCAACGCGACCGACGAATTCTTGATGAGGTTCAGAAGCTCCGACGTCAGCGGGGGGAAGACGATGCGATAGGCCATCGGCAGCAGCACGTTGGTGTAGCTCTGCCGCGTCGTCAGGCCGAGCGCGGTTGCCGCCATTTTCTGGCCGCGCGGCATGGACGTGATCGCCGCCGAAAGCTGAACCGCGACGCGCGCCGATGTGAAGAGGCCCAGCCCCAAGGCGGCCGTGTAGAAATTCGCGTGAGGAATCTGCTTCATCCACATGCCGATATCGCGCGGCAGAAGCTCGGGCAGCACGAAGTACCAGAGGAAGAGCTGGACGAGCAGAGGGATGTTGCGAAAGAACTCGACATAGCCTCCGCTCAAGCGCCTCACCAGCGGAGAGGGAAGCGTGCGGCAAACACCGACGATGGATCCCATCACGAAGGCAACCAGCGCCGCGATTATTGAAATTTCGAGGGTCAACTGAAGGCCGAGCAGGAGGGTATAGGCATAGGTGCCCGTTCCCTCCGCAGACTCCTGCCAGAAGATGCTGAACCAATCGACGATCTTGTCCACGGCCCCGTCTCCGCGCTGCGAATAAGAAGCGAGGCGCCGGAGCGCCTCGCGATGCGATTAACGAATGTACGCGTCAGGATCGGCCGCATCGAGCGGGGCCTCGAACTGCTTTGCGAGCGCGGGCGACAGCGGCAGATTGAGGTTGATGTTCTTCGGCTGAATCGGGCTCTGGAACCACTTCTTGTAAAGTTCCGGGCCTTCGGTCTTGTAGATCTCAGCCGTTGCGGCATCGACAACCTTCTTGAACGGCTCGTCGCCCTTCGGCAACATGATGCCGTAAGGCTCGGCCTTGGAGAACGAGTCCGTGGAAATCACATACAGGCTCGGATCCTTCGAGTTGGCGGCAAGGCCCGCCAGCAGGATGTCGTCCATCACGAAGGCGACGGCGCGATCGGTCTCTACCATCAGGAACGCTTCCGCATGATCCTTCGCCGCAAGGATCGTCAGCCCGAGATTATCCGCCTGATTGCGTTCGTTGAGCTGCTTGATGTTGGTCGTGCCCGCCGTGGAAACGACCGTCTTGCCCTTCAGATCGGCAATCGCTTTGATGTTGCTGGCCTTCTTGGTGACGTATTTGCTTTCCGAGAGGTAATGCGAGTTGGTGTAGGAAACCTGCTTCTGGCGCTCGGCGTTGTTGGTTGTCGAGCCACATTCGAGGTCCACCGTGCCGTTGGCGATCAGCGGGATGCGCGTCGAGGACGTAACCGCGACGTAGTTCGTCTTGATGGTGTCGTCCTTCAGCTCTTTCTTCACCGCATCGACGACCTTTTCGCAGATGTCCATCGCGAAGCCGACGGGCTTGTTTTCGGCGCCAAGATACGAGAACGGGATCGACGTTTCGCGATAACCGATGGTGATGGTGCCGGTGTCCTTGATCTTTTTCAGTGTACCCGTCAGATCTTGCGCCTGAGCGAGCCCCGGCATTGCAAACAAGGCAAGTCCGAGTACCCAGCGGGAAAGGGCCATGAATGCAAACTCCTTTGTTGGTTGGTTCGGCGGATGAAGAGCGCGTTGTCAGAATAGGCAAAAAGTCAGCGCGAGTGGCATTATATGTTTCATCTGCTCACAGTAAATCTGCATGTGAAACGGGCAAGCCTCATCTGTGCTCAATTTTACGCCATTTGCATAAGCACGCGTCCCCGTGACGCACACCCTCATGGCAGGCATTCGGTCTTTGTGCTCACGCATTCGTTGCCGAGAACTTCGCCTGCACGTCAGAGTTTCCCCCTGATGCGCTCTATGGAGGCGCGTTGGGAGAAAGCACATGCCCCGTCGGAACACGTGGTCGCAGCATGTGACCGAAACGAGCGATGCGTTGAGTCTTGAGCCCGATGTGTTCACGCTTGACGATCCGAAGAAAATCGCCGCCTCGCTGAAGGCATCGGCGGAAAGGAGCGAGCGCCGCAAGGCGCCTCCGTTCCGCTCCGCCATGTCGATGCTCACCTTCTACATCAACCGCGCGGGCCGCACACTTCCCGACGAACGAAGGCATGTGCTCGAACGCGCGAAGGTCGAGCTTCGCAAGCTTTACGGGAAAGCCCCGCGCGAATGACCGTCGGCACACCTGCGCCCTTGCATACCGATCGAGCGCTTAATCGATATTGCGAAGCCTTGAAAGCTATCCCACCCATCGTCCATATTCTTCAAGGAATAGCAGGCATCTCCATTCCCTCGATCCGGCCGGTCTGTTGCGTCTCATGCGCAGTCCGAGCATTCGATGTCAGGAACGCACTTCATGACAAAAAAGGAATTCACGACCTGGATGTGGTTCGAGGCGCTCGACCGCCTTTCCCGCGCCCAGCGTCTTCACCAGCAGTTCTTTCAGGTTCATCATCAGGCGGGGCAACCGGCCTGGGAGCCGCCGGTCGACGTTCTCGAAACGAAGACCGAGGTGCTGATCCTTTGCGCGTTGCCGGGCGTCGATCCCGAAACCGTGGATGCGGTGATCGAGGGCGGCATGCTTACCGTCTCCGGCAAACGCTCGCTGCCGGAAGAACTGCGCACGGCTCTCATCCATCAGCTTGAGTTGCCGCAAGGACGTTTCGCGCGGCGCATTCCGCTACCGCCAGCGCATTACGTTTCTGTCCAGCGGCAGGCCGCCAACGGTTGCCTGCTCATCACCCTCGAAAAGAAATCTCTCTGACAAGGAAGCGGCACAATGGATCAATCCAACACCGGTCCGGCGCCGGAGGCCGAAACGCAGCTTGGTGAAACCGTGGCAGACGCCAACGAAGGCTCCAACTCCCTCCTAATCCTTCCGATCCGGGAGACGACGATATTCCCGGGCACGCTCTTTCCCATCTCCATCGGCCGGCCGATTTCCATCGCGGCGGTTCAGCAGGCGATGCGCGAGGAAAAGCAGATCGGCATCCTTATGCAGCGCGACAGCGCGAACGCCGAGCCCCACGGCAATGACATGCATCGCGTCGGCACCGTCGCGAACATTGCGCGCTACGTCACTGCGCCGGACGGCACCCATCATGTCATCGTGCAGGGCGTCGAGCGGTTCCGTGTGCTCGACTTCCAGCAGGAACGCCCCGTGCTCGTCGCGAATGTCCAGCGCATCGTCGAGCCATCGGAGGATGGAGCGGAAATCGAAGCGCGCATGATGGTACTGCGCCAGAAGGCGGTCGAAGCCCTGGAGCTTCTGCCGCAGGTGCCGACGGAACTCGTCAACGCGATGCAGAACGCGACGTCGGGCTCGATGCTGGCCGACCTCGTGACGGCCTATATGGATATCCCGAGCGAGCAGAAGCAGGAAATCCTCGAAACCATCGACCTGCCCATCCGCATGGACAAGGTTTCGCGGCTTCTGTCCGAGCGCATCGAGGTGCTGCGCCTCACGCAGGAAATCGGACGGCAGACGAAAGCGGTGTTCGACGAGCGCCAGCGCGAGGCCGTCCTGCGCGAGCAGATGGCCGCGATCCAGCGCCAGCTTGGCGAGGGCGACGGCAAGGCCGATGAAATCGCGGAACTCTCCGCAGCCATCGCCAAGGCGCAGATGCCGTCCGAGGTCGAGACGCAGGCGAAGAAGGAACTGCGCCGCTACGAGCGTTTGCCCGAGCAGGCTGCCGAAGCGGGCATGATCCGCACCTACCTCGACACGCTCACGGAACTGCCCTGGGCGCTGCCGGATGAAAAGCCGATCGACATCGGTCAGGCGCGCAAGATCCTCGAAGACGAGCACTTCGGCCTCGACAAGATCAAGCAGCGCATCATCGAATATCTCGCCGTCCGCAAGCTCGCGCCGCAGGGCAAGGCGCCGATTCTGTGTTTTGTCGGGCCGCCCGGCGTCGGCAAGACCTCGCTCGGCCAGTCCATAGCCCGCGCGATGGAGCGCCCCTTCGTGCGCGTCAGCCTCGGCGGTGTGCATGACGAGGCGGAAATCCGCGGCCATCGGCGCACCTATATCGGGTCGCTGCCCGGCAACATCATTCAGGGGATCAAGAAGGCAGGCCAGCGCAACGCCGTCATGATGCTGGACGAGATCGACAAGATGGGGCGCGGCATTCAGGGCGATCCGTTCGCGGCGATGCTCGAAGTGCTCGACCCCGAGCAGAACAATACGTTCCGCGACGCCTATCTCGGCGTGCCGTTCGACCTGTCGCGCGTGACCTTCATCGCGACGGCGAACATGCTGGACACGATCCCAGGCCCGCTTCTCGACCGCATGGAAATCATCCAGCTTTCGGGCTACACGGCGAAAGAGAAGCTCGAAATCGCGAAGCGCTACCTCGTGGTGCGCCAGCTCGAAGCGAACGGCCTCACCGCCGAGCAGGCGGCCATCGATGACGACGCCTTGACGGGCATCATCGAGGATTACACGCGCGAGGCCGGTGTGCGCTCGCTCGAACGCGAAATCGGCAAGGTGTTCCGCAACGTCGCGGTGCGCATTGCAGAAGCGCCCGGCGAAAAGGTACAGATCCACCCGGGCGACCTCGTGGCCATCCTCGGCCAGCCGCGTTTCGAGAATGAAGTGGCGATGCGCACCAGCGTTCCGGGCGTGGCGACGGGGCTCGCCTGGACGCCGGTCGGTGGCGATATCCTCTTCATCGAGGCGACACGCGCGCCGGGCAAGGGGGTGCTGATCCTCACCGGCCAACTCGGCGACGTCATGCGCGAAAGCGCTCAGGCCGCGCTCAGCCTCGTGAAGAACCGCGCGGCGTCGCTCGGGCTCGATCCAACCGTTTTCGAGAAGAGCGACATCCATATTCACGTTCCGGCGGGCGCGACCCCGAAGGACGGGCCGAGCGCGGGCGTGGCGATGTTCACCGCGCTCTATTCGCTGCTTTCGGGGCGCACGGTGCGCAGCGACACGGCGATGACGGGCGAGATCAGCTTGCGCGGCCTCGTGCTGCCGGTCGGCGGCATTAAGGAAAAGGTGACTGCGGCAGCCCGCGCCGGGTTGACGCGTGTTATGTTGCCCGCGCGCAATCGCCGCGATTACGACGACATCCCGGAAGAGACGCGCAAGAGCCTGGATTTCATCTGGCTCGAACGGGTGGACGATGTGATTGCGGCCGCGCTCGAAAGCGAGCCTCAACCCGAAGCTCCGGCCTCGGTGCACTGATTTCAAGGCTGTCCGCGAAATCTCGGCGCGGCGCGCTCAAAGGCGCGCAACGCCGGGTCTCATCGGCAGGGGCCGGACGGGCGGCAAAGCCAAGCCCGGCTGGATCGATCAGGACGGACGAGGAAATTTCTCGACGTTCTCTTCCGTGAACTCCTTGTCGAGTTCGGCTTCGAGATCGAGCAGATCCTGCGGAGGCGTGTAACCGAAGGCACGAGCCTGGTTCAGTTTTTCCTTCAACTGGATGTAGAAGCCGAAGCGGTCTTCGGGCGCGTCCGCAACCGTTTGCAGGAGAAGATCGAGTTCAGCTTTCAGCGCTTCGAAGGCCATGTCATTCTCCCATGAAACTGATCGCGGTTTTATGCGATGATGCAGTAAAATATCCTGAAAAGCATCAACAATTGCCCGAGCGGCGGCGCTTTGGCGCCGGGTCATTTGTTAACAAGAGGGGTCGGGGGGCCTAACCGTCAGCGAACGAAGAGGTCTTGAATGCTGGATGCGCCGAAAGAAACGAGCGCCTGCGACACGATACCGGAGAGCGAGCAATCCCCGTTCTATATCGCCTCGGCAGGCGCTCCATCGCGGCCGCGCTGCATTCTGAAGCAAAACGATTGCTTCGCGGTGATGGACAATTACGGCGACATCGGTTGTGCCAGCGATGAAGCCAGCGGCCTTTATTCGCACGACACGCGCCACCTGTCGAAGCTGTCGGTGTGCGTCAACGGCGAGATGCCGCTCCTGCTCGGCTCGACCATGCGCGACGACAATCTGAACATGCGCGCGGACCTGACTAACCCCGACATCCATGTCGACGGCGAAGGGATCGGGCTTCTCAAGGACACGGTGCATATCAAGCGCACGATCTATCTCCACAATGGCGGCCTGGCGCAACGCAACGCGTTCGTCAATCATGGCCCGGAGCCGGTCTCGCTCGACCTCTTGTTTCATTTCGACGCCGATTTCGCCGACCTGTTCGAGGTGCGCGGTATGCGGCGCCCCGCGCGCGGCTCCCTCAAGAAGAAAGTCGTCGGCAAGGACAAAGTCACGCTTCATTACACCGGCCTCGACGGAAAGGTGCGCGAGACGACGCTTACCTTCCAGCCTGCTCCGGTCGAACTGACCGAGACGACGGCGCGTTTCAAGATTAGGCTCGCGCCGCGCGAGACCGAGCGCCTCTATGTGGCGATCAAATGCGATGGCGAAGGGCAGCCCGCCGCCGATTCGTTCCTTTGGGGCCTGTTCCACGCGCGCCGCGATCTGGTGGGCAAGCCGCACGAGATCGCAAGCGTCACCACATCGAATGCCGTGGCGAACGAAATCATCTGCCGGTCGCTCGCCGACCTTCGCATGCTGATGACGAAGACCACGGACGGCAAATATCCCTATGCGGGCATTCCGTGGTATTCCACCACATTCGGGCGCGACGGTCTCATCACCGCGATGCAGCTTCTGTGGTTCGACCCCGCCGTGGCGCGCGGCGTGCTGAAACGGCTCGCTCGTTTTCAGGCCACCACCTTCGACGACGCGGCGGATGCGCAGCCCGGCAAGATCCTCCACGAGATGCGCGGCGGTGAAATGGCCGCGCTCGGCGAGGTGCCCTTTGGTCTCTATTATGGCAGCGTCGATTCAACGCCGCTTTTTGTCCTGCTCGCGGGGCTTTACGTCGAACGTACGGGCGACCTCGCATTTCTGCGCGAGATCTGGCCGAATGTGATCGCGGCGCTCGATTGGATCGAGGGGCCGGGCGATGCGGACGGCGACGGCTTCGTCGAATACGCGCGCGCCAATCAGAACGGGCTTGTCAACCAGGGCTGGAAGGATTCGCACGACGCGGTGTTCCATGCCGACGGCTCGCTTGCGGACGGGCCGATCGCTCTGGTGGAGGTGCAGGGTTACGTTTACGCGGCGCTGAAGGCGGCGGCGGATTGCGCGAAGCTTCTCGGCGAAATCGAGCGCGCGGATACGCTGATCGCAAAGGCGGAGCTTCTTCGCCTCAAGTTCGAGGCCGCTTTCTGGTGCGATGACATGGGCACATACGCGCTGGCGCTCGACGGAAAGAAGCAGCCCTGTCGCGTTCGCACGAGCAATGCCGCGCATGCCATGGCAACCGGCATCATGATGCAGGAACGGGCGCGGCATGTGGCGAATGACCTGTTGCGGCCGCGTTTCAACTCGGGCTGGGGTATTCGTACCGTCGCTTCAGGCGAGGCGCGCTACAATCCGATGTCCTATCACAATGGTTCGATCTGGCCGCACGACAACGCCATCATCGCCATCGGCCTCGCCCGCTACGGGCTGACGCAAGGCATCGGCCCGATCTTCGACGGGCTGCTACAGGCGGCGTCCTATATGGATCAGCGGCGGTTGCCGGAGCTGTTTTGCGGTTTTCCGCGTCGGCGGAGCCGGGGCCCGACGCTCTATCCTGTCGCGTGTTCGCCACAGGCTTGGGCGAGCGGCGCGGTGTTCCATTTGCTTCAGGCGGTACTCGGGCTGCATTACAGCTTGCCAAACCGCACAATCACATTGCGAAACCCGGCGGTGCCGATATCGCTCGGCGAAATCACGATCCGCAACATGAGGCTCGGCGATGCGTCGATCAGCTTCACGGTTCGGCCGGAGCCAAGCGGAACGGTCTCCGTCGGAGTGCTAGAACGGTCAGGGAAGATCAATATCGCCGTTCTTCTCGATGAGGGCGACAGCGCCGCCGCATGAGTGCGGCGGGCAAAATGATGTGGCGGTCGCTCATGCACGCGATGAGCGACCTCGCGCCGGATTTTCGGCTGTTGTGTGCGCCGCGGTCCGCGGAAAGCGCGGCGATCACGAAAGCAGGAGCCGGATCGGGCGGCCGGTAATCGCCGGTCTTGCTGCTTTCGACGGTCTCAATTCAGAAAAGCGACTGTCCCTTGGCGAGGTCTGAAGACTCGCCGTCGCTGCTTAAACGCAACGGATACAAATTCTGGAGCTCTGCATCGTTCGCCGTGCGAACCTGAGTATCGGTAGAATGTTCGATCTTGCTAATGTTTAGCGAAGCCAAAGGTTGGCGGGGTCGAGATCGAATTCTTCCTTGATGAAGGCGAAGATGGAAGAGAGGCCGTCAAAGAGAATATTCATGATGTGCTCCGTTTTTCTTCAGAGATGCAGGTTTTGCATCGATGAGAGGCTTTATAGGAACAAATCGTCACTTTTTTATTAACAAAGAATACACCAAGTCATGTGTAGAACGTGTTCAGGTTTTTTTGGCGGTAATTTAATTACTTGAAAAGCGCGAAAAGCTTCTGGATGTTGCGAGGTGTTCCACGGGGCGTTGCGTAGTTGCAACGGTTTGCACGATCTTGAAAAAACAAGGGCGGAGACATTACCCCCGCCCTTCCTCGATCAAGATTTTGCCCGGTCTGAAAAGGGCGAGACCACCGACCATCCCGCCTCAAAACCGTCAGATCACGGCATGCATCACGAGATGCGGATTGCCGTGCCCGTCGATTGTACGGACTTCTTCCTCGCTCAGGACTTCGTGCGCATCCTTGCCGATGAGCTTCGCCGCCGCGCGCGCGATATGCGCCCAGGTCGAGTAGTTGGCGAACAGGAGGCCCGCCGCGTCGAGCGTGCCGCCGCGATTGACGTAGCCCAGCACACGCAGGTGCTTCGGGCCGCCATCGATGCGCCGAAGCACGCCGATGATAGGCTCAGGCCGCGTATGCGTGACGACGACGCGCGGCAGTCGCGCCGGGAACAGCGCTTCCAGTTCCGCATCGGACAACACGAACTTGCCTTCGACGTGGTCGCGCGGCTCGCGCAGGCGCCCTGGCTCGACGACGATAGTAATCGCCACCTTGACGCCCTTCGCTTCGAGCCGCTTTCCGGCCTTGATGGCCTCCACCAGCTGATAAGAGCCAAGCGCGATCAACTGAACGTCCGCTGACGCGAGATCGCCCGAGTACGTCGCCGCGCCCTTCTCATAGAGCTTTACCGCGAGTTCCGGCGAAACGAGCGACGGCACCGGGCGCTTTGATACGACGAGCGTGCCGATGGTGCCATGGTCGCGATAGATCGTGCGCAAAGCCTCGACGGCGGTATTCGCGTCCACTGGGAACAGCACGCGCGACGTGTCCGACATTTCGCCGAGCAGCGCCTCGGCGAGCGTCGGATCCTGGTGGGACTGTTCGTTCTTGCCGTTTTCCCACGCATGCGACGTGGCGATGACCGGCACGCCGATCCAGCCAGGCTTCTTGCCGATATGCTTCTGGTGCCGCGCGAAGATGATGTCCTGGCGGAGCGCGCCGAGCATCTTGACTGCGAAGGCTTCGTAGCTGACCGAGAGATTGAGGCCGCCCTTGTTGCCGAGCGCCGCGCCGATCACGGCCTCTTCGTTAAGCGCCGTGATGATCGCGCCTTCGGTCGATTCCGGCACGCCCTCTTCCGGCACGTTCACGCGGTGCTTGAGATGCGCGAGCGTCTGGCTCATCTGGTTCGAGCCGAGTTCGTCCGGGTTGCCGACGCGCGGGCGAAGGTTCGGGTTCGCCTTCACGAGATCGACGAAGAAGCGGTCGACAGCCGCCATCGGCGAGACGTCGCCACCGACCTCGGACCACACGGGTTCGGGGAAAGTCGGCGTCGCCACATTACGCGCGGCAATCGGATGGTCGCCTTCCTTCGGGCGGTGCTGCTCGGCATGCACGTTGAACGCCGCGATGGACTCTTCGAGTTCTGCCGGCGGCACGAACAGTGCTGCCGCGCCCTCGTTGAACTCCGCGCGAGCGGCTTCATCGTGGCGCGGATTGCCGATGAGCGGCGTTCCGTGCGCGCGGTTCGTGCCGGCACCGGGGAAGCCGTAGCCCTTGATGGTGCGCGCGACCGTGTAAGGCAGACGGATCGGATAATCGCGCTTGCCCGCGAGCGTCAGCGCGCCGCGACCTTCAAGCTTGAACTCCGAAATGAGGATCGCCCAGGCGAAAGCGGCCGGGTCGGTTCCGTCGATATCGATCGGGTCGAAATTGTTGATGCGCAGATGGTCGTTCAGCCACTCGGTGCCGCCCTGCTGCTCGATCTCGCTGCGTTCCTCGATGCGGCGGCCGTTCAGGATCATGATCGGCGAAACGAGCCCGCTATCGCCCGGACGCCACCAGCGCGGGGACCATTCGCTGCCGCGCTGCTCCTCGAAAGCGCCGTCGGAGAGGATCGCGACGAGCTTCTCGCCCTTCAGCGGCATGTGGACATATTCCACTTCCGCGAAACCGAGATAGCCGCCTTCCATCGTCGCGCCCGCCGTGTTCGGATTTGCGTGGCTGCCGAGCGGAACGCCGGGCGAGCCGTCCGGTGCGATGGCGTAGGAATAGAAGTCGCGCACGAGGTTTTGCAGGCCCGCCGCGTCGCGTGTGTAGCGGTCTTTCTGCTGCGGCGTCTGATTATCGAGCAGAAGATTCACGGATTCGATGGCGGCGACGGTGTGTCCCTGCCCCATGACCCATGAGCGCGTTTCGCCGGTCAGGGCATTCGCGAGGAAATAGCCGACATAAGCGGGCGCGACGTTGAGCGAGCCGCCGGTATGGCCTTCCGGCGCGTGCTTGAAGTCCTCGGGAGCGAGGGGCCGGCCTTCGAGGTCGACGCGGGTCGCGTAGGTCATGTGAACGACGATCCACATCGCGGCGCTTGTCAGGCGGTCGGCGGCGATGAGCTTATGCAGGATCTCGTCGAGGTTCTTCGCCTTGCCCGCCTTGATCAGCGTCTCGGCCAGCCCGTAAATGCGTACCTGGGTAACGTCCTGGTGCTTGACGACACCATAGCCTTCGGCCCACTTCCGGAACAGCGGGTTCTGGCCGCGCAGGGCTGCAGCCAGCTCCGACACGTCGAGAGACGTGTGATTCGCAAGCTCGTATTCCGATTCAGACATGTATCATACCATCCGTTTGAGGGGGAGGAAGTTGGGTCATCGCGCCGGTTATTCGTTCGTTACGATATGAACGCGACAGCGTTTTAACAATGAAGAGGCGGCGCCGGGGCCTGTGAGGATTTCGATTTCGCCGGGTTCGAGACGCGGTTTCCCATCGGCGTCGGGGAAGGAAAAAGCGTCCGTAGTCAGATGGAAGCGCGCCGTAACGCGTTCGCCGGGAAGAGCTTTTATCCTGGTAAAGGCTTTCAGTTCGAGCAGGGGCCGCGTCACGGAAGCGAGCGGATCGCGGATAAACAAATATACAGTTTCTTCGCCCGCCACATCCCCGATATTCGCGATGTCGACTTCGACGGTAAGGATCTCTCCCGGCCTCAAGGTTGCGACGCTTGCACGCGGCTCGGTATAATCGAAGCGAGTGTACGTCAAGCCGTGGCCAAAAGGAAACTGCGGTGCGTTCGGCACGTCGAGATATTTGCTCGTGTCGTGATTTTCGGGGTCGGCGGGGCGGCCCGTCGGGCGTTCGCCGTAGTAGACGGGGATCTGGCCCGCATCGAAGGGCCAGCTCAGCGGAAGCTTGCCGCCGGGCGCCGCTGCGCCGCTGAGGATATCGCCAAGCGCGTTGCCGGCTTCAGAGCCGAGAAACCAGGCTGCCAGAACGGCGTGCGCCTTCTCGAACAGCCACGGCGCGACCAGTGGGCGGCCGGATGTCAACGTCACGATAACCGGCTTGCCGAGCGCGAAAACGGCCTCGGCCAGCGCGCGCTGCGCTTCGGGAATGACGGGCCGTGCGCGGCTGTTGGCCTCGCCCGACATGTTGGCGGTTTCCCCGAGGAACAGAAGCACCGCATCCGATGCGCGCGCGGCTTCGAGCGCGGCGGGGATATCTCCGCCGTTTGCGTGGATTACGGTTGCTTGCGGAAACGCTGTCTCCACACCTGCAAGGAAACTCACCGTTTCGGAAGCTTCGCCCGCCGCCCGCCAGGGTCCGAGCATTTCGCCTGGCGCGTCGGCCAATGGTCCGATGACGGCGAGGCGGCCCGTTTGAGCCGGGAGCGGCAGCGCGCCGTTGTTTTGCAGGAGCACGACGGATTGCCGGGCGGCCTCGCGGGCCAGCGCCCGGTACGCCTCGATCGTTGCGGGCGCAAGCGCGCCCTCGCCGCGCGCGTAGGGCTTTTCAAAAAGGCCGAGCGCGAGTTTCAGCGCAAGCACCCGGCGCACGGCGGCGTCGATGGTCTCGATGCGGACGAGACCGCGCGCGAGCGCTTCCGGCAACCCTTCGGTGTAGGTGCCGCTCGCCATGTCGATGTCGACGCCCGCATTCAGCGCGAGCGCCGCCGCTTCCGCCGCATCTGCGGCGACGCCGTGCTTGATGAGTTCCGCCACGGCGAAGAAGTCGCTGACGAGCACGCCATCGAAGCCGAAGCGTTTGCGCAGAACACCGGTCAGCAGCGCGCGATGCGCGGTCAGCGGCACGCCCGCAAGTTCGATGAAGGCTGGCATGATGGCCGCAACGCCGGCATTCACGGAGGCGGCGAAGGGCGGAAGGTAAACCTCTTCCAGTGTGCGTTGCGAGAAGTCGGCGGAAGCGTATTCGCGCCCCGCATTGACGGCGGCGTAGCCCGCGAAGTGCTTGGCGGTTGCCGCCACGGCGTCGCTGCGCGCAAGATCGTCCGTCTGGAAGCCCTTCACCTTCGCCTCGGCGAAGCGCGCCGTCACAAATGGATCCTCGCCCGCGCTTTCGACGATGCGGCCCCAGCGCGGATCGCGCGCCACGTCGAGCATCGGCGCGTAGGTCAGCGCGATGCCATCCGCCGCCGCCTCGACAGCCGCCGCGCGCGCGGTGCGCGTCCACAAGTCGGGCTCGAAGGCCGCCGCTTCGCCGAGCGGCACGGGAAAGATCGTGCGATAGCCGTGCAGCACGTCGAGCGTGAAGAGAAGCGGGATTTTCAGGCGGGAGTTTTCTACGGCAGCCTTCTGCCCCAGCAGGATTGCGCTCGCGCCACGCAAATCGAGAACGCTGCCCGCGCGGCCCGCCGCAATATCGGCCAGCTTCGGCGCCAGAAGCGTCGAACCGGCCGCGTCAAAATCGGCCCTTATCATCGTAAGCTGGCCGACCTTCTCTTCGAGGGTCATCGCCCGAAGCAGGCCTTCGATCCGTGCAGCGTCTTCCATCATCGAACGCAGCCTTGGCCCTTGGGTGGTCAATCTTCGACTTACGGATTATAAGGACCGCCAAAGCCGGTCAACCCCCCTTCTTCCGAGCGTGTTAGAAAGTATGTCTTCCGTGAAGCAAAATGAGACGGCGCCTCAGGAAAGTGTATATAGCCAGATACGCTCTCTTTGGAAAATTATAGATGGTCCTAAGGCGCGCAATGGTCTTTTGTTGTTTGGCGGGGGTATAATCGCCGTCATTGCAGCGAATGCGCTCGTTCAGATTCGCCTCAATACGTGGCAAGGAAACATCTACGACGCTATCAACTCCCGCAATCTGTCGATCTTCAGGGATGAGGTCGTCATCTTCCTGGTGATCGTGAGCACGCTGCTGTGTCTGGGCGTCGCGCAGACCTGGCTGCATGAAACGCTAAAGGTGCGATTGCGCAAGGCTGTGACCTTCGACCTCCTGAAGGAATGGCTTTCGCCCCGCCGCGCGTTTCAACTGCCGCTCACGGGCGCGATCAGCGTCAATCCGGACCAGCGCATTCAGGAAGACACGCGTCGGCTTTGCGAACTCACAGTCGATCTCGTCGTGGGATTGATCCAGTCCACCCTCTTGCTTGGCGCCTTCGTCGGCGTGCTTTGGGGATTGTCGGCGCAGGTTGTGTTCGTCTACGAGGGCAAGGCGTTCACCATTCCGGGCTACATGGTCTGGGCCGCCATCGGCTATGCGGCCATCGGCTCGCTTTTCACCTGGCTTGTCGGCCGACCGCTCATCGCCGCGCACACCGATCTGCGCGTCGCCGAGGCGGATTTCCGCATCAATCTCGTCCGCGTGAACGAGTCGGCCGAGGAAATTGCGCTCATGCACGGCGAACAGGCCGAGCGCGAACTTCTGCGCCACCCTGTCGACACCGTGCTCACGATCATGCAGAAGATCGCGAACAGGCTCGCGGCGCTCGGCTGGGTGACGGGCAGTTACGGCTGGCTCGCGCTTCTCGCGCCGTTGCTTCTTGCCGCGCCGGGCTATTTCTCCAACTCGCTTTCGCTGGGCGGCCTGATGATGGTGGTCGGCGCTTTCGGTCAGGTTCAGGCGGCGCTTCGGTGGTATGTCGACCGCTTTCCCACGATCGCTGAATGGCGCGCCATGCTCGCACGCGTTATCGGCTACCGGACAGCGCTGCAAACGCTCGAAGAGAAGAGCAGCAAGACATCGCACATCCGTTACGAGCAAAGCCCCGACGATTCGGTGACGCTCGAAAAGCTCTGTGTCTACGCCCCGAGCGGCCGCGTTTCGTTGAGCGAACCGCTCGTGAGGGTGGCCCCCGGCGAGCGCGTTCTGATCTCTGCCGCTCCGAAGTCGGGCAAGACGACATTCGTGAAGGCGCTCGCAGGCATCTGGGGCTGGGGCAAGGGGACGATCCGTTATCCGGCCGGCCAGCGCGTGGCCTTTGTGCCGGATACGATCTATCTGCCGACCGCAAGCCTGAAGACAGCTCTCGCCTATCCTCGCCCCGCTGAGGAAATCGACGACGAAGAAGCCATCAAGGCGCTTGAGCGCGTGAGGCTCGGGAAGCTCTCTGCGGACCTGAATGTCGAACGGCGCTGGGAAAAGGAGCTTGCACTCGACGAGCAGCGCCGCCTGTTGCTCGCCAACATGCTTCTCTATAAGCCGCAATGGATCATCCAAGACGAATCCATCGTCGAACTCGACGATGAGAGCCGCGATCTCGCGTCATCTATTTTCACGCACGAACTCGCCGACACGGCTCTTATCAGCGTCGGGCGGTTCGATCCCGGGAATGGCTTCTACACGCGGAAGGTCGACTTGTGCACCGCGCCGCCATCGCTGCACATGCCGCTCAGGCTTGAGAATGGCGAGTTGCGTGAAACGCCCGAACACGCCTGAAAACGCGCTATTTTCGCCAGAGCGCCGGCATGGCAGGATTTGTTACCAGACCCGGCTTGGAAGAAGGCCAAAAGTGCGGTTACTTCCGGTTGAGAGACTGCGCAAAGCGAGGTGACTGTGCATAGCGAGCCCTGGACGCCTGACCATATGGACGACGAAGCGTTGCTTGATCTCGTGCAGCGGCAGACCTTCCGTTATTTCTGGGACTATGCGCACCCGAATTGCGGGCTTGCCCGCGATCGCGGCAACCCGGATCGCACCACGGGAAACGATCTGATTTCCATCGGCGGATCAGGCTTCGGCGTGATGGCGATCATCGTCGCGACGGAACGCGGCTGGATCGAGCGCCGCGAGGCCGTTGAGCGGCTCGCCGCGATGCTAGGCTTCCTCGATACCGCCGAACAATATAACGGTGTCTTCCCGCATTACATCGACGGCAATACGGGCCGGGAAATCTCGCTCTGGTCCGACAATGCGGGCGCGGACGTGGTGGAGACGGCCTATCTCGTGCAGGGCCTCCTTTGCGCGCGCCAGTATTTCGCGAACGGTGAACCGGAGGAGCGCGCGCTCGCCGCGAAGATCGACGCCCTGTGGCGCGCGGTGAACTGGCAAGCGCATGTCGAGAACGACGACATCATGCTCTGGCACTGGCTGCCGACGAAGGAGCATCAGGCCTTCCAGCGCATCGAGGGCTGGAATGAGTGCCTCATTACCTATGTGCTCGCCGCGATGTCGCCCACCTACCCCATCGACGCGCGACCTTATCACGAGGGCTGGGCGCGCGGTAAGGTGTTCCGCAACGGCCGCGATTATTACGGCGTCGAACTGCCGCTCGGCCCCGATCTCGGCGGCCCGCTGTTCTTCGCACATTACTCCTTCCTCGGCCTCGACCCGCGGGGCCTTCGCGACCGCTACGCGGACTACTGGCAGCAGAACCACGCGCACACGCTGGTGAATTACAGCTATTGCGTCGCCAACCCGAAAGGCTTCAAAGGCTATGGGCCGAAGGCATGGGGCCTGACCGCGAGCGATGGCGACAAGGGTTACCGCGCCTTCGCGCCGGATCAGGACGAGGGCGTGATCGCGCCCACCGCCGCGCTGTCGAGCCTGCCCTACACGCCCGCGCACTCGCTCGCTGCGCTGCGCCACTTCTATTTCGATCTCGGCCCGCGCCTCTGGGGACGTTTCGGCTTCGCGGATGCCTTTAACGAAACGGTCGGCTGGGTCGCCGAGGATAATCTCGCGATCAATCAGGGACCGATCATCGCGATGATCGAGAATTATCGAAGCGGGCTCTTGTGGCGGCTGTTCATGAGCTGCCCGGAAGTGAAACCGGGGCTTGAGGTTTTGGGCTTCACGGCGGAACCGCTCGTCGCCTGACGGCAGGGGAAGCGCGGCGGTTCGCGAGAAGGAGATGGGACGATGACGGCTTCGGGAACCTCGCTCGAACGCTGGGGCGATGCGCTTGTGCGGCACGCAGCGGCAAAGATCCCGCGGGCGATCTCGGCCACGTCGCTTGTGAAGGAGCGGGCGGGGTTCGGGCAGACGGTGCGGCCCGCGCCGGGTTCGGTTCTCGCGAGCGCGGCCTCGACGCAGCTCGACTATTTCTTTCACTGGTTGCGCGATAGCGCGCTTGTCATCGACGCGACGCGCGTGTTCATCCGGCGCGGCCTCGATGCGGATGCGTGGGTGAGCCGCTACCACGATTTCGTGCGCTTCAGCCTCGGACTCAATGCCATCGACGGCCGCGCGCTCGTGGCGGCGGGCGGTTTCCGCGAACGCGCACAAGCCGATCATCTGAAATACATCCGCCCGGACGAGGAGCTTTCCGCCGTGCATGGTGCCCGCGTGCCGGGCGACGTGCGCTTCAACGCCGACGGCACCATCGACTATTTCGACTGGCACCGCCCGCAGAACGACGGCCCGGCGCTTCGCGCGCTCACCTGTCTGCGCTTCGCCGACGACGGGATCGGAAGCGCTGCGGCTGACGCGCTCATTCGGGGCGACCTCGCCTACACCGCGCGAAACGCGGGCGCGCCCTGCTACGACATCTGGGAAGAAGACTGGGCGCAGCATTACAACACGGTGATCGCGCAGTACGCGGCGCTGCGTCACGGCGCGCGCTGGGCGGAAGAGCGCGGCGAAGCGGCCTTCGCGGCTGAGCTTGCGGCACGGCGCGACGAACTCGCCGACCTGCTGGAGCGCTATTGGGACGAAAGCGGGGGGCTTCTCCGCAGCCGCCTTCCGGGAGGCGAGAAGGCTGACGAGAAGGCGCTCGACTTCTCGCTGATCCTCGGGGTGGTGCATGCCGGTCTGGAAAGCGGTCCGCACAGCGTCGCGGATCCGCGCGTGCGCACGACGTTTCTCTGGCAGCAGGCAATGTTCCGCGACACTTACGCGATCAATGCGGGCCGCTCGTCCGGTATCATGTTCGGCCGCTACAAGGGCGACACCTACATCAGCGGCGGCGCGTGGTATATCAGCACCTTCGCTGCCGCCGAATATCATTACCGGCTGGCCGTCGCGGTGCCGAACGAGAGCGAGGAACACATCGCGAGCGGCGACGCGATCCTCGTCCGCGTGCGCAACTTCATCCCCGCCTCGGGCGATCTCTCCGAACAATTCGACCAGACGACAGGCGAGCCGACGTCCGCCGAAGACCTTACGTGGAGTTATGCAGGTTTCGTCACCGCATGGGCGGCGCGTGACGCTGCGCTTTCACAAGCTGGAGCCCGATCATGACCGCAACCCGAAGCTTCCGCACGCCGCGCGAAGAGGGCCTCGGCCTCGCGCGCATCGCGAACGCGGCGGGCCTTGGCGTCGCCGTACTGCCGAACGGGTGCCTGTTCGCCATCGAACATGAGGACGGTCCGCGCCGCATCCTCGTCAATCAGGTTCTCGGCTCGCCCGTCGGCGGCGGCATCATGCGGATCTTGCTGCGCACAGGCGGCGCCGCGCCGCGCGCGGTGGAGATCGTCGGGCCGGGGGCGCATGTCGCCTTCGGCGCTTACGAAGACCGGTTCGTGTGGGCGGGCGAGACGGACGGTCTCGCGCATCGCGTCACGCTGTGGCTGCATCCCGAGCAGCCCCTCTGGCTCTGGCGCGTGGAGGTGACGAACGCGGGCGGCGGCCAAGTGCCCTGCGATGCGATCCTCGTGCAGGATCTGGGCCTTGGCGCGCGCGGCTTCGTGATGGGCAACGAAGCTTACGCCTCGCAATATATCGACCACACGGTGGAGCGGCATCCGCGTTTCGGCCCGGTCATCATGAGCCGCCAGAACATGACGCAGGATGGCGGTCGTCATCCCTGGGTGGCGCATGGCTGTTTCGATGGCGCTGCGAGCTTCGCGACCGATGCGCTGCAACTGTTTGGCCCGGCCTATCGCGACGCGGCGGCGGTCGATCTGCCGTTCGGCGAAAGTCTGCCCGGCGAGCGACTTCAGTACGAAACGGCTTGCGCCAACGTGCAGTCGAGCGCGGCCGAATTGCAGCCGGGGCAGACGGCGACCTGGACCTTCTTCGCGGTCTACGATGCCGACCATGCCGCGCCGACAAGCTACGCCGACCTTTCGCGCATCGATTCCGCCGAAGGCGCCGCGAGCGAGTTCTTCCCGCGCGAGGTAGCCGTTAGCGTGCCCGTGCGCGACATCCTCCGCGATGCGCGGCCGCTCGCCTGCCGCGAAGATGCCGGGCGCGACGACGAAACGCGAAAGCATGCGGAATGGTGGAGCGGACGGCTCCTCTCCTGGTTCGAAGGCGATTGCGCGGAAAGCCGCCACGTCGTGCTGACGGAAAAAGACCGGCTCGTGAAGCGCCGCCACGGCACGATCCTTCGCAGCGGAGCCAGTCTTCTGCCCGAAGAGACGACACTCGCGGCCACCGCGTGGATGCATGGCGCATTCGCGGCGCAGCTCACCATCGGCAACACCTCGTTTCACAAGCTGTTTTCCGTGTCGCGCGACCCGTACAACATCACGCGGTGGAGCGGCGTTCGCGTGCTGGCCGAGATCGGCGGCGAATGGCGGCTGCTCACGCTGCCCTCGCGCTTCGAGATGGGGCTGGCCGATGCGCGCTGGATCTATGAGCACGATGGCGGCGCGATCGCGGTTCGCGCGGTATCGACCGGCGAAGACGCTGCGCTGCAAATCGAAGTGCTTGTCGAAGGCGCGCCGGTGCGGCTCCTCGTGTTCGGCAATCTGACGCTCGGCGAGTTCGACTATGCGCATGCGGGCCGCGTCGAGATCGACGAAGCCGAAAAGCGCGCGGCTTTCCGGCCCGACCCGGAATCGCTCTGGGGGCAGCAATACCCGGACGCGGTTTATCACCTGACCACCAGCACGCCAGAAGCCGTCGAAGCCATCGGCGGCGACGAGCTTCTTTATAAGGATGGAGCCGCGCGAGGTGGCCCGTTCATTGCCCTGCGAACCAGACCGACCAATGTGCTGCGCCTCGCCGTCACAGGCTCGATGACAGACGCCGCGGATGCGGACCGTCTCGCCGCGAAATACGCGGGCGGCATCGACACCCGCGCCATGCTGGCTTCGGCGGCGGACTTCTGGGCGAGCGTCACACGCGGCGCGCGGCTCCAGTCCGGCGACACCGACATCGCTGCGTTCGACACGCTGCTGCCGTGGCTCGTGCATAATGCGATCATCCACCTCACCGCGCCGCACGGCCTCGAACAATATTCGGGCGCGGCGTGGGGCACGCGCGACGTGTGCCAGGGACCGATGGAATTCCTGCTGGCCTTCCATCACGACGAGACCGCGAAAGAGGTTCTGCGCCGCGTTATCGCGCGCCAGAGCAAGACGGATAGCGACTGGCCGCAATGGTTCATGTTCGACCGCTATGCCTGGATCGCGGGCGTGCCGAGCCATGGCGACGTGATCGTTTGGCCGCTCAAGGCCGTGTGCGATTACATTGAGGCGACGCAGGATTTCGCGTTTCTGTCCGAGCCGGTCGGATGGCGGGAGGCCGAGGCCGCGCCGTCGAGCGTGTCAGACCACCTCGCGGCGGAGCTTGCCGAGATCGAGGCGCGCTTCCTGCCGGGCACGCATCTGCCGCGCTATGGCGAGGGTGACTGGAACGACACCCTGCAACCCGCCGACGCGTCGCTCGCCGAGCGCATGGCGAGCAGTTGGACGGCGGCGCTTCTGTTCCAACAGGTTTCACGATACGCCGTCCTTTCGGCGCGCGCTGGCAATGGCGACGATGCGGCGCGGCTCGCCGCGCTCGCCGGCGCCATCCGCGCGGACTTCAACCGCTGGCTCATCCGCGATGGCGTGGTGGCGGGCTATGCGATCTTCGACGGCGCGGATGCGGAGCCCGAGCTTCTCCTTCATCCGAGCGACAAGAAAACGGGCGTCTCCTATTCGCTCATCCCGATGAATTGCGCGATCTCGGGCGGTCTCTTCACGGCTGAACAGGCGCGCACCCATCTCGGTCTCATCCGCGAGCATCTCAACTTCCCCGACGGCGTGCGCCTGATGGATCGGCCGCTTCCTTATTACGGCGGCGAGGAGCGCATCTTCCGCCGCGCGGAGTCGTCGCCGTTTTTCGGGCGCGAGGTGGGTCAGATGTATGTCCACGCGCATCTGCGCTGGTGCGAGGCGATGGCGCTCATGGGCGACGACGAAGCGTTCTGGTGGGGCCTTCGCGTCGTCAATCCCGTGACCGTGGCGGGAGCAGTCGGCAACGCGGCGCTTCGCCAACGCAATTGTTACGCGAGCAGCAGCGACGCGGCTTTCTCCGACCGTTACGAGGCGAGCGCGGAGTGGGAACGCGTGCGAGCAGGCGACACCGCGGCCGAGGCGGGCTGGCGGATCTACTCCGGCGGACCGGGCCTCTATCTCGATCTCCTGATACGCCACCTTGCGGGCCTTCGTCGCAGTTACGGCGATGAAGTGGCCGCGCCTTTCGCGCCCACACCCGACGAAACCGTCGTTCTCACCTTGAACAGCGATACGCGCGCCGGTCGCAAAGGTTCCCGCGAAAGTGGTAAGTCTATGGTCTAGGTTGAAGCTCCGCCCGCGCTCCTGTCTATAAGAACTGCATCAAACCAGATAATCAAAATGGGAGGAAAAGATGCTTCGTTCTTTCTTGGCAGGCATTTTCGCAACGACGATCGCTTTTACGGGCGGTGCGCTTGCTCAGGCGTCGGGGACTGCCGCCGAAGCCAAGGCGTTGCTCGAAAAGGCGGTGACTGCGGTCAAGGCCGACGAGAAGAAGGCAATCGAAGACTTCAACAATCCGACCGGCGGTTTTCGCGACCGCGACCTTTACGTTTTCTGCGCGGGCGGCGCTGACAACGTCTTCACGGCGCATGCGAATGAGAAGCTGCGCGGCACGAAACTTTCCGATCTCGTCGACAAGAAGGGCAAAAAGCTTGGCGAAGAGCTGATCAAGAATGCGGCGGACGGCAAGTTCGCCGAGGTCGATTATTGGTTCCCGCGTCCTGGCCAGACCGAGCCGGTGGAGAAGGTGACGTTCGTCACCAAGGCGGGCGGCCAGATCTGCGGCGTCGGCTACTACAAGTGATATTCTGCCTTGAGGCCGCACCCCCGCTGGGGTGTTGGCGTGGCATCGAATCGAGACCATTGGAGCGCCGGGGCCTGTCCTCGGCGTTTTTTTGTGCAGAACCCCCTTCTCAACGGCCAGAGGTGGCGCTTCCTGCCGCCATGCTGCAAATCAGACTGCGGCACGACGGCGTGAGGCTTTTTCAGATAAGCCTGCGTTAAAGCGCGCTCATATAGCGACGATCGATCCACGGCATCGGTAAAAGAATTGTGTTTGGTCAGACCAGCATTCCGCGATAAACGTGTGCACATTCAATGCGTTCACTGACCGAAGGGTATACACAAAGCGCTGGCATCGACTTTTGTGCTGGTATACAGTCGACGCGTCAAAACGTCCCTCGCCTTGGGGCGTCACCGACAACAAAACCGAGTTATTTGCGAAACGAAGCTAGCCTCAACGTTATTTTCCAATCACGGTAATGTGCGGAAATTTGCGACCCAACTGCTATGGGTCGGCATATTCTTCACCTGATTTCGCCTGTATCCTCATGTTGTGAGTGAGATTTTTGACTGGAAGTACGTCGAGATCGAAAAGTGGAATGCCGCGCTCAACGCTGCATAGTAAATACCAATTTTTAATATAACCTGAATCTCATGCTCAAACTACTCGATATTTAATAATCGATTGACAGTGATTTGCCGATATACGGGTTGTCTATTTTCTCAACTCGCTTTAGGGGAAATAATACAGCCCCGGCTCGAAATGGAGACTTGGATACCCGCATGTCTGCCGGGAAAGAACAAAACGACGGGATCATTCCCGGACGTACGACCGAGAAAGCAGCAATGAATACGACCGCGCGCGTCAAGCAAGGTGGCCAAGGCCGCGTCAAAGACCCGGCCAGTGACAGGCGTCTAGCACAAAATCGCACGGGTCCTACGGGTCAGGGCCGCGTCAAGGACAGCTCTCAGGATCGCCGACTTGCTCAGAACAGGCCTGGTCCGACCGGTCAAGGCCGCGTCAAGGATCCCGAGCGTGACAGGCGCCTGTCGACCAACCGCGAAGGACCGACCGGCCAGGGCCGCGTCAAAGACCCGAAAAACGATCGGCGCCTGTCCGAAAACCGTGAAGGGCCAACAGGCCAGGGGCGGGTAAAAAATCCGCGGCGCGACAAGCGGCTGCGTGACAACAGGACAAGTTCAGGGAGCGCCACGAACTAGTGGCACCCTAACGTTAACCAAAAGTGAGCCCGGAGGGCTTGCCTTTGCGGCTTTATTGCCTCAAGGTCTGCAGGTTATCGCTATTCTGGGGCTGGCGAGGGAACAGAATTTCGGTCGGCATGTTTGGTTCGTCTGGCTACCGAAATCTAAACCTCGTATGTAACATGCAAATGAGAAAGCAACCGAAGCCTATCTTGGAGCCCGACGATACGTCGTCGGAAGCTTTTCGAGACGATCGGCTTCCCTTGATCGTGTCGGCCTACCTCGACGGAGAGCTTCTGGGAGAAGAGCTCGCCGCGTTTGAGGCCCTTCTCAAGGACAATCCCACGCTCGCTTCGGAAGTCGCGGAAATGCGGCAAATCGAAGAGCAACTCGCGAAGATCGGGACCGACATTCTCGCGGAGCCCGTACCGGAAGCGCTTCTGCAGGCGATTGCGGAGTTCGAAAGGAGCTAGCGCCCGTTGCGGCTTGTGCTCCGACATCGAACGCCGCGCCGTTATCTTGACCACTCCTTCAGGTCAGCACCTTCTCGCTTTCCAGAACACGAATATGCTCGCCGATGGGAAACGTCAGCGTGGCCCTCGTTCCAGGTGACAGTTTTTCGTATCGAAGAGCGCCTTCGAGCTTTTCCGCCATTCCGGCGATGATGCGCTGACCAAGCCCACGCCGGTTTTTTCTTTCCAGCGGATCGTCCTTGGTGCCCACGCCGTCATCCTCAACCACAAGATCGACCTCCGGCCCGCGAACCCGAATGAATACGCGCACCTGGCCGCGCCCGTTCGGATAGGCATGCTTGAGCGCGTTGAGAATGAGTTCGGTGGTCACGATGCCAATCGAGACGGCTGCGTCGGGAGATATCTGGATGGGAGAACCGCTGAAGGAAATGACGCTGTTCGAGCTTTCGCCGCCAGACACATCCTCCAGATCGCGAATGAGGCTCGTCAGATATTCCGAAAGTGTCACCCATCGAACGTCAAACGAGGTGTAAAGGGAGCGGTGAACGCGCGCGACCGCCAGCACGCGGCCGTTCGCCTCCTTCAGCGCTGCTTTCACATCGGCGCTGCCGCTTACATCCCCCTGGAAGTGGAGCAGCGACGCGATAAGTTGCAGGCTGTTGCTGACCCTGTGGTTGACTTCGCGGAGCAGCAACGCGCGTTCCTCCGCCAGCGCCTTGAACTCGTCGCGAGCCGTGCGAACGGCGGCCTCGGCCCGTTCCCGTTCGCGCTTGAGGGCGGTCGTGAACATTGCGTTGGTGATCGCGTTTTCGAGCAGCAGCAGGAAATCGCCGTGGAGGTCTTTCACCACATAATCCGCCGCGCCCGCCTTCAACGCGGCGACTGCGACACGGCTGTCCTGCGTCCCGGTGAGATAGACGACGGGCGGAGCGTTGGAGCGCGATTGAAGCGCGGCGAGGAGGGTCAGGCCGTCCTGTTCGGGGAGGACGTGATCGAGCAGCACGACATCGAATTCGGACGCTGCGTTCTCCTTGAGGCCCGCTGCCGCCGAATAGGCCGAAACAACGGAAAAGCCGTTGCGTTCAAGACGGTTTGAAACCAACCGGCAAAAGCCTTCATCATCGTCGATGATAAGGATTCGCGGATTCTTGTTAGGCATTAAGCGGGTCCGGAACCTTGATGACGGAAAAAAACAGGCCAAGCTGGCGTATGGCTACCGCAAACTGCTCATAATCGACGGGCTTCGTGATGTAGACGTTGCAACCGAGATCGTAGCAGCGCCGTATTTCGAGCTGATCGTCCGTCGTCGTGAGTACGATCACGGGTGCAACGCGAAGGTGGCCGTCGTTCTTGAGATATTCAAGAATGTCGATGCCAGACATATCGGGCAGGTTCAGATCGAGCAGCACGAGGATCGGGTTCATGTCAGCCGGTTCGTTCTCGATACGCCTGAAATATTCGAGCGCCGACGACCCATCTTCGAAATGCGTGATCTCGTTCGTTACGCCGGCGCGCCTGATGTTCCGCTCGATGAGCCGGGCGTGTCCATGATCGTCTTCGATCATGATGATTGTCACAGGCTTGTTCACGCGGCCATCCCTCTATTATGCGCAATGGTGCCGGGAAACGTCACCTTGAAAGTGCTTCCGCTCCCCAGGACGGATTCGACGGCGATAGACCCGCCAAGACGCCGCACCAGTGCGGACACAAATGCCAGACCCATCCCCTCGCCGGGCACATCCTGCGGGCCTGCCCGCCGAAAAAGCTCGAAGATCCGTTGATGATCGCGTGGATCGATACCGCGGCCATTATCGGAAACCGAATATACGACGTCAACACCCCGCAAGTATCCTTCTATCTTTATTTCTCCGTGCCCGTCGTTTTTGAGGAACTTGATGGCATTTTCGATGAGGTTGGAAAAAATCTGCTCCATCGACATCCGATCGCTGAGGATCGGCGGTAAATCGCCAATCGTGATTTGGGCATCCTTCTCCCGAACTTGATGAGCCACGTTGGACACGACCGTTTCAACGAGGGCCTTTGCGTCGATCAATTCGGAGTGAAGCGGGCGGCTTCCCTGACGGGAAATCTTCAGAATGGCGTTGATCAGCCGGTCCATCCTGGCGATCGAGCTCTTGATGAAGCCGAAAGCCTCATCGAAATCCTTGCCGAGTTCGTCCGTGTCCGCCAGCGCGTTCGCCTTCTCCAGCCGTTCGAACAAGTCCTTGCGCAGCGTTTCCAGCTCGGAGGTGAAACCCATGATATTGACGAGCGGCGAGCGAAGGTCGTGGCTCACGATGTAGGCAAAGCGCTGAATTTCGTCGTTAGCGCGCTGCAACGCCGCTGTACGGTGCATGACAATATCTTCGAGGTCGTTGTTCGTTCGTTCAAGCGCGCCGTGAGCTTTCACCAGCGCCGCGTTCGACCTCATCAGGAACCAAATGCTAAGAAAAGAGAAGGCCAGGATGGCGACACCGCCTACGACATCGACGATGATTTTTTTCTCCCGCAGCTCTGCCGCGGTCGTTTCGATGTCCTCGCGCTTCTCCGCAGCCTCATCCTGCAACGCGGTGATGTGTTCTTCGATTTGTTCGGAAAGCTTGATGCCGTAATTGTCCTTGAGACGCGCGAGGGCGGCGTCGCGCCGGTCGCTCGTCGCGTCGGAAACCGTAGCGGCCATCTCGTCGGCCTTGCGGGTCATCAGATCGAGCAGAACTTCCAGGCGGTCCCCTCCCTCCAGGCTTTCCGGCGCGCTCTCGATCAATCTCCTCGTTTGCGGAAGAAGCTGCGAATGCAGCTCGTTGTAAGGCCGAAGATATTGCTCCGTTCCCGTAAGCAGGTAACCGCGCTGACTGCTTTCCACGGTGCGCATTATTCGAGCGGCGCGGCCGAGCTTTGCACTGTAGCGGTTCAGTTCGGCGGCTTTTTGCGCATCGTTTTCAAGGCGATGGGATAGCCAGAAGGAAAAAGCGGCGAGAATGATAAGCACAATGGCCGCCGCGCCCAGAAGCGCTGCTTCGCGGCGGCTTTCGCTGAAAAGCGAAACGATGTCGCGCACACCCTTCATCGCGCCCATGCTCTTTGTCGCGACCGAATGTCGGCCGTCGATGAAAGATACACGATGTGGCTTCATGGTGTCGCGTCAATCGGAAGCGCTTTTTCACCGTTCACGAATTCTTCGAGGCGCTGGCGGGCGCGGCTGAGGCGACTTTTCACGGTCCCCACGGGGCAATTGCAGACGGCCGCCGCCTCCTCATAGGATAATCCCTCCGCCGCGATCAGGATGATTGCCTCGCGCTGCTCGGGGACGAGGCCGCTCAATCCTTTCAAGACGTCCTTGAACTCGATGTATTTTTCCTGCGTCGCGCGGGTTTCCAGATTTGACGGGTCGACGTCGTCGAGCGGAGCGGTCTGATGATATTTCTTGTAACGAATGTCATTGTAGAAGCTGTTGCGAAGGATCGTGAACAGCCATGCGCGCAGGTTCGTGCCTTCCTGAAACTTGTCGAGATTTGACAGGGCCTTGACGAGCGTGTCCTGAACCAGATCGTCCGAATGCTGCGAGCTTTGCGTCAGCGACAATGCGAATGCGCGCAGGTTCGGGATCCACTTGACCAACTCTTGCCGCAGGTTTGCATCGGCGGGATTACCCATTCAGTTGCGCTCCTGCTTTTCGATCTTGTTGATAAGAGCCAGCATTTCGTCGGGAATGGGCTCAGCGAGAAGCTTCTCGTAAAGTTTGACCACACCCGCGGCGAACCGAGCCTCATCATAAGTGGGGTTGATGGGCGTTGTTTGCGCGAGATCGCCGGCCCCGTCGGGAGCCTCTTTTTTTTCTCCGGGACCATCTTTCAAATTCAGAACCAAACCGGCCTCTTCGCTTTTCAGAGGCGACTGCGGGAGAGGAGCGCTCGCTTCGCGCTCGCTCGTATCGTTTTCGTTCATCATGGTTCCTTGTTGTTGAGAGGAGTCACCGGCCACTCTGGACAGGGAGCAAATTTTCACAAATCATCAATGTACCGGAACACCCGCTAAGGGCGTTTGTTGCAGTAAAATCAACTACGCCTGGACAATTATCTCTTGGGGTACGCCATATGTCTGTTTCGCAATCAATTGCTCCGCATCTGCCGTCGCTTCGGCGATTTGCGCGTGCGCTTTCCGGTTCGCAGGAAAGCGGAGATGCCTACGTCGTTGCGCTCCTTGAAGCGCTGGTCGACGATCCGGCCCTGTTTCCTGCGGGGCTTGAACCGAAGATTGCGCTCTACCGCGTCTTCCTGAAGATCTGGAATTCGGTCGGGACCAACGACTTTCCGACCTTCGCCAGCGAGACTTCCGAGGCGATCCATGGGCTGCAAACGCTCACGCCAAAGCCTCGGCAGGCCTTTCTGCTCCTGTCGGTGGAAGGCTTCGACGCCGACGCGATCGCAAAAATCCTCGATATCGACACGGGCGAAGTCGCGCTGCTGATCGCGGCGGCGGATCATGAAATTGCGAGCCAGCTCGATCCGGCCGACATCCTCATCATCGAGGATGAACCGCTCACCGCCGCCCATCTCGAAGAGATCGTTACGGGCATCGGCCACAACGTGACGGGCACGGCGCGTACGCACAGCGCCGCGCTCAAGCTCGCGAAGGAAAACCAGCCGGATCTCATCCTCTCCGATATTCAGCTGGCGGATGGCAGTTCGGGCGTGGAGGCCGTTAACGAAATCCTGGGTTCCCTCGAACTTCCGGTCATTTTCATCACGGGGCATCCGGAGCTTCTGCTGACCGGTGCAAAGCCGGAGCCCACCTTCCTCATCGCGAAGCCGTTCAACGCCGAAACCGTGAAAGCCATCATCGGGCAGGCGCTGTTCTTCCAGGTGCGCTCGCGCGTGAAGGACGGCAACGGCGTGCTCTCCCGGAACGCCTCGGAGTCGGCTGCCGACGCGCGTTGACGAGCGCCTACATGGAGCGCTTACATTAGAATGTGCTGCTCAAGTCGCGTGCATCCCCGGTCGGAAGTCATGGGGGTTGCACGAGGGGAGCCGGAGAGACGCATCATGGAAACCTTGCCAACGCTGTTGATCCCAGGCCTCGGCTGCGACACGCGGCTTTACGGCAGCCAGCTTCCCGTGCTGTTCAGACAGGGAGCGGCCGTCACGGTGGCCAACCACACACGAAGCGACTCCATAGCGGGCCTCGCCGACGATGTGCTGGCAGCCGCTCCGCCGCGGTTCGCGCTTGCCGGGCTTTCGATGGGCGGCTATGTCGCTTTCGAGATCCTGCGGCGCGCTCCCGATCGCGTGGCCAAGCTCGCGCTGCTCGATACAACGGCGCGCCCGGATACCCCGGAGCAGACGGCGCGCCGCAAGCATCAGATCGAGATGGCGCAAACCGGCAAGTTCGGCGATCTGCCGGGGCTGCTGTTCCCTGTCTTCGTGCACGCAAGCCGTCGCAACGATCATGCTCTTCGCGCCATCGTCGAAAGCATGATCCTCGAAGGCGGTTCGGAGGTCTTCGTCCGCCAGCAGACGGCAATCATGGGGCGGCGGGATTCGCGGCCCTATCTCGGCTCGATCCGCTGCCCGACGCTCGTCGTGGTGGGTTATGGCGACGAGTTAACGCCGCCCGCGCTCGCGAAGGAAATCGCCGATGCGATTCCCGGTGCGAAACTCGAAGTCGTGCCGGATTGCGGGCATCTGTCCACGCTGGAACAGCCCGACTTTCTGGCGCACACGCTGGCGGCGTGGCACAGCGCGTAAGCTGATCGAAGCATGGCGCTTCGGGCTTGTCAGTATTTGCAAAACCCGGCGGCGCTTACAGAACCTCGGCCTTGGCGCGCTCGCGTTGCATCTTCTGGAACTTGCGGATGATAAGCGTCCGCTTCAGCCGCGACAGGTGATCGATGAACAGCCGTCCTTCCAGGTGGTCGATCTCGTGTTGCACGAGGGTTGCCTCAAGATCGGCGAAATCGCGTTCCTGCTGCTTGCCGTCGGCGTCGATGTAGCTCACGCGCACAAGCGCGGGACGTTCCACCTCCGCGTACATCTGCGGAATGGACAGACAGCCTTCCTCATGAACGCGCGGAGCGTCGCCGTGAGCGAGAATCTCGGGATTGATGAGAATGAGCGGATTCTTGCCCTTCTCGTCGCCCTTCTGCGCGTCCATCACGATAAGGCGGCGCAGCACGCCGACCTGCACCGCTGCCAGCCCGATGCCCGGCGCGGCGTACATGGTTTCAAGCATGTCGTGTGCGAGCGCTCGCAACTCGTCGTCGACCGTTTCGACGGGTTTCGATTTTTCGCGCAGGATCGCGTCCGGGATCGTGACAATGGATCGTATAGCCATGCTCAGCAGATAAGCGAGGCGCGCGGCGCGGTCAACGGCTTCGTTTGCGGCGGAAATCAGGTTTTGTGGGTGCGCTCAAGGCTTCGCGGCTCGCTCGCCGCCTTGTGAAGGCAACGGGCCGCTTCAAACCGCCAGCGCCAGCAGCGCGTCGAGATCGAGGTTCTTTTCGACGTGATCCGCCAGCGCTTCGAGAGCCGCTTCGGTGCGCGCGTCGAAATCCAGGCCGGATGCCGCCGCGCCGATGCTTTGGAGCCAATGCGCGCGAAACTCGTTCGAGCCGAACAGGCCGTGCACGTAGGCGCCCGCGATGAGACCGTTCGCCGATAGCGCGCCCTCGGGCCGGGTGCCTCCGCGCCCGTCGTCGAGCACGAGCCAGGGACGTTCGAGCCCCGCGCCGGTCGTGCGCCCCATATGCATCTCATAGCCGGTCACCCGGCAGCCCGTCGCGCGGTCCGTGGTGTCGATGTCGATCAGCCGCTTGTCGCCGCCGATTTCCGTCTCGATGTCAAGCAGGCCGAGGCCCGGCGTCTCGCCCGCCGGCCCCTCGATGCCTTGCGGATCGCGCACCACGCGGCCTAACATCTGGAAGCCCGCGCAAAGCCCGATCACGCGACCGCCGCGCCGCGCATGCGCGAGAATGTCGATGTCCCAGCCCTCGCGGCGCAGCACGTCGAGATCGGTGCGCGTCGCCTTCGAGCCGGGGAGTATGACAACATCGGTGTCGGCGGGGATCAGGTTGCCCGGCTGAATCCACTTGAGCGAAACGCCGGGTTCCGCCGCCAGCGGATCGAGGTCGTCGAAATTCGCCACGCGAGACAGGCGCGGCACCGCGACCTTGACGCCGCGACCCTCGCCCTCGGCCGGACGCTCCAGAGCGAGCGAGTCTTCTGCGGGAAGCCGCTCCGCACTGTCGAACCAGCGCAGCACGCCGAGGAAGGGCCACCCCGTGGCTTCGGTGATGGTTTTCACGCCCGGCTCGAACAGCGAGAAATCGCCGCGAAACTTGTTGACGATGTAGCCTTTCACCCGCGCGCGGTCGGCCTCGGACAGAAGCAGATGGCTGCCGACGATGGCCGCCATCGTGCCGCCCCGGTCGATGTCCGACAGGATCACCACCGGCAGGCCGCCCGCTTCGGCGAGGTGCATGTTCGTGATGTCTGAATTGCGAAGATAGACTTCCGCGCCGCTGCCCGCGCCCTCCACGATGACGAGATCGGCCTCGGCGCGGAGCCGGTCGAGACTGTCGATCACGGCGGGCATCATCTTCTGGCGCATGTGATGATAGATCCGCGCCGGGCAATTGCCGAGCACGCGCCCGCGCAGCACCACCTGCGAGCCGATATCCGTCTGCGGCTTCAAGAGCACGGGGTTCATGTGGATCGACGGGGCGGCCTTCGCTGCGCGCGCCTGCATCGCCTGCGCACGGCCGATCTCGCCATAGACGATCTCGCCATCCGGGCCGGGCGGCAGGTCGCTGTCAGCCGCCACGGCGGCGTTGTTCGACATGTTCTGCGCCTTGAACGGACGCACCACGAGGCCGCGCCGCGCATACGCCCGGCACAGCCCCGCGACAACCATGCTCTTGCCGACGTCCGACGCCGTGCCCTGGATCATGATCGAGCGGGCGCGGCGCGGCAGCCCCTCGGGCGCGGGCTGATAGGCGATGCGGGCGATGAGTTCGGCGGCCTGTGCGGGGATCGTGTCGGCGGTCATTCGTCTGTTTCGTTTTCTACCGGCGGCGCTTTCAGCCGGAATTCGCGCGTCTGATCGTGCCCGTCCCAGATCTCCGGTTTCTTCAGCCACTTCTGGATGAAGTTCCAGCTTCCGCGATAGCCATTATGCGGCAGGGTGCAATTCGAGCAATCCTTTCGCCGCATTCCGGTCGCGTCGGTATAGACGATGTACGGGCCAGGGCATTCATAGGCGATAAGCGGGCAATAGCAAAACAGGCAATTGAATTTGCCGCGAACGCCTTTGTGACACGGCAGGAACGGGCACGCCTCGTTGGTGAAGCCCTTGAAGCCTTCGTTTGTCGTAGTGTCTTTCGGTTCCATGCCATGGCCTTTCGGGTGTCACAGGAGCGGCTGCGGGCGATGACAGACGAGCCGCCGGCGACGAACCGCGGGCTTGCGCTTGGCATGGCACCGTGCGGCCCTCCGCCGAACGAGAAGCGTATGCGCGCCTTTGACAACGCGCCGCTTCGGCCGGTCTCCTGGCTTGCGGATATCGCCCCGATCGCCTTCCCGAACCGCTACCGGTCCAGTGGCTCCCGATCGGAGCATCCGCCTACAGTTGCGGGGGCAGCCGCGGCATGAGCGAATTCGCCGACCGCGTTCCCGTTTCACCCGATCTTGATCGGGCACCGAAGCTTTCCTTAAAATAGGTCGAAGGCGCGCGCGGGCAAGCCCGACGAACGGCGCGGCTGGGACGCTCCACAGGCTTGCGCAGCGGCGCGGCGTGAAAGAAAAAAACCGCATGACCCATATCGGCCGCTTCGCGCCCTCGCCCACGGGGCCCTTGCATTTCGGCTCGCTCGTCGCCGCCGTCGCAAGCTATTGCGATGCGCGCGCCGTTGGCGGTCGATGGCTCGTGCGCATGGAAGACATCGACCCGCCGCGCGAGATGCCGGGGGCGGCGGCGCGCATCCTTAAGCAGCTTGAGGCCTACGGGTTCGAGTGGGACGGTGACGTGCTGTTTCAGTCGACGCGCCTCGATGCCTACGCGCACGCGCTCGAAGCGCTCAGGCGCGCGGGACACGTCTTCTGGTGCCGCTGCTCGCGGGCCGATCTCGCGCGGATCGGCGGCGCGGTCTATCCCGGCACATGCCACGCCTTCACGGCGCCGCGCGACGATGCCGCCGTGCGCCTCCGCGTTCCCGCTGGCGTCGTGGACTTCGCCGATCGCGTGTTCGGCCCTCAGCGCGAGGATGTCGCTGCGACCGTGGGCGATTTCGTCGTGCAGCGCCGGGACGGGCTGTTCGCCTATCAACTCGCCGTGGTCGTCGACGATGCCTCTCAGGGTGTGACCGATGTCGTGCGCGGCGCCGATCTCCTCGACAACACCGCGCGGCAGATCGTGCTGCAACGGCTGCTTGGCCTGCCAGAGCCGCGATACATTCATCTGCCGCTCGCGCTCAACGCCGATGGCAGCAAGCTCTCGAAGCAGACTTTCGCGAAGGAACTGCCGACTCCCGCCGATAGCCGCTTGCTGTGGCGGGCACTCGCCTTTCTCGGACAGGACGTGCCGCCGGAGATGCCGCCCGTGCCCTGCGCGGAAATCCTCCGCCATGGGGTCCAGCATTGGAGCCCCGCCGCCGTGCCGCGCACAAGCCATATGCGGCTCGCCTGATCGCACGCGACGCGAAGCCCGTCGCATTGCCGCCGCTTTGCCTTTATGATAGGCCGCATCAAGCGCCGGTGCCCGCGCAAGCGGGTGAAACGGGAACGCGGTGAGGGACGCTCGATCCCGATTCCGCGGCTGCCCCCGCAACTGTAAGCGGCGAGCCGTCATCGAAGCCACTGAACGCGTGCGTTCGGGAAGGCGATGGCGGCCACGACCCGCGAGCCAGGAGACCGGCCGGCGCTGTAACTGTTGTCTCGAAGCGTGCAAGCGGCCTCGTCGCATGAAACGCTCTGGACACGCAACGTGCGACGGCGGGTCGGCGGAGGATGTCATTTTACAGGTTCCCCATACGGATTCGGCCGTAAAGTCGGCCGTGCTCGCGCCGCGCCGCAAGTGGCCGGTGACGACGCTGGCGCTATTCGCGGTGGCGGCGCTGCTGGCCGTGCTGTCGCTCGGCGCGGGGCCGGTCGCGCTTTCGCCCGATACGGTTACGGCGGCGCTGTTCGGCGCAGGGACCGAGCCGCAACGCATCATCGTGCAGGAAATCCGCCTGCCGCGCGCGGTGCTGGCGCTCGCCATCGGCGCGATCCTCGGGCTTTCCGGCGCGGCGCTGCAAGGGCTGTTGCGCAACCCGCTGGCCTCGCCCGCGCTGTTCGGCGCGCCGCAGGCGGCGGCCTTCGGCGCGGTCGTCGTGATTGCAACGGGGCTCGCCGATGCGCTGTCTTTCGCCCTGCCGGTGGCGGCGATCGCGGCGGCGTTCGCGTCGGTTTTCGTGCTGCTCGCAGTGGCGGGCCGCAACGCAAACCTTCTGATCCTCATCCTCGCGGGCCTCGCGCTTTCGGCTCTCGCGGGCGCGGGAACCGCGCTCGCGGTGAACCTCGCGCCGAACCCTTACGCCGCGCTTGAAATCACCTTCTGGCTGCTTGGTTCGCTCGAAGACCGGAGTTTCCAGCATGTGGCGCTGGCGCTTCCCTTCATCCTGGCGGGCGCTGCGATCCTGCTTGCCAACAGGAACGCGCTTCGGACGCTGAGCCTCGGCGAAGAGGCGGCGCAAAGCCTCGGCGTGGATGTGGCGCGGCTCCGGCTCGCGGTGATCGCGGGCGTGGCGCTCGGTGTCGGCGGCGCGGTGGCGGTTTCGGGAACCATCGGCTTCATCGGTCTCGTCGCGCCGCATCTCGCGCGCCCGCTCGTCGGCCACGACCCCGCGCGGCTGCTCCTGCCAAGCGCGGCCATCGGCGCGGCGTTGCTTCTTGCCGCCGACATCGCCGTGCGCCTTATTCCGTCGACGACCGACATAAAAGTCGGCGTGCTGACGGCGATCATCGGCGTTCCCTTCTTTCTCTATCTGATCGTGCGCGACCGCCGCGCGCTGACGGGTGGCCTCTCATGAGCGCGGCTTATCTCTTGGCGCGCGGTCTCGGTGTCCGGCTCGGCGCGCGCGACCTCATCGCGGATGTGTCGTTCGACCTGCCGCGCGGCTGCCTCGCCGCCGTGATCGGTCCGAACGGCGCGGGCAAGACGACGCTGCTCCGCGCGCTTGCCGGGCTCGTGCCGTCGCGCGGGGAAATCCGGGCGGGCGGCGGCGACGCGGCGGCGCTGCCGATCCGCGAGCGCGCCCTTCGCTTCGCGTATCTGCCGCAAGGCCACGCGGTGCATTGGCCGCTGCCGGTGCGCGATGTGGTGGCGCTCGGCCGCTATCCGCATGGCGCCACCGATCCCGCGAATCTCCCGGCCCGCGACGCCGAAGCCGTCGCCCGCGCCATCGCCGCCGTCGATCTCGCCGCGCTCGCCGACCGCCCTGTCACCGAGTTGTCCGGCGGCGAGAAGGCCCGCGTGGCGCTCGCCCGCGTGCTGGCGGTCGAAGCGCCGGTCGTGCTGGCGGACGAGCCCATCGCGTCCCTCGACCCGCGCTATCAGCTCGACGTGATGGCGCTGCTTCGGGACACGGCGCTCGGCGGTGCGCTCGTGCTGGTGGTGACGCACGATCTCGGCCTTGCCGCACGATTTGCGGATCGCGTGCTGGTCATGAAAGACGGACGGCTGATCGAATCCGGGGCGCCCGCCGTCGCGTTGTCGCCCGAGATGCTGGCGCGCGCGTTTCATATCGGTGCCTTCCGGGCGGAGCATGACGGCGCGCCCGTGCTCGTTCCGTGGGTCGCGCCGTGACCCGCTTCGTCGCCGCCTGCATGATGCTGTTTGCCTCGCTCACCGCCGCCGCCGCCGATTCACCGCGCCGCATCGTGTCCATCAATCTCTGTACCGACCAGCTTCTTCTCACGCTCGCGGACAGCGATCAGATCGCCGGACTGAGCCCCTATTCGCGCGACGCCTCGCAAAGCTGGCTGGCGAAGGAAGCGCGCGCTTTCCCGAAATTGTCCGGCACGGCGGAGGATGCCCTTATCGCAGAACCGGACCTCGTGCTCGCCGGGCGCTTCACGCGGCTTGCCACGCGTCAGATCTTGAAAGCGAAGGGTGTGCCGGTCGCGGAGTTCGATGTCGCCCGCTCCATCGACGACGCGAAACTGCAAATTCGGCGCATGGCCGCGCTCGTCGGCCATCCAGACCGCGCGGAACCGCACATCGCGCGGATCGACGCCGCTTTGCTCCGCGCCCGCGCCGCAGCGGCGCGCGTGCATTCGCGGGTGCTGGCCGTTTCGCGGCGCGGATGGGTGTTCGGGGGGGAATCGATGACGACATCCCTTCTGGCCGCCTCCGGTCTCGTGAACGCCGCCGGAGACATGGGCCTGTCGCATGGCGGTTTCGCGTCGCTGGAGGCCATCGTGATGACGCGGCCCGATTTCATTCTCGTCACAAATGTTCGTGATAGCCCGCGGGATCAGGGCGAAGCGCTGCTGGTGCACCCTGCGCTGCAAAAGCTGTATCCGCTCGCGCGCCGCATCGTGATTCCCGAGCCGCTCACGACATGCGACGGACCGATGCTCGCGGATGCGCTCGACAGCCTCGCCGCTCAGGTTTCGGCGCTTGAGACAAGTAAAGCCACGCCTGAGTTTTCACGGTGAGATTCAACGCGCATCGGGTCAGAACGCCGCGCAAAGCACCGCGAAAGGCCGCTTGCATTCGTCTCAAGCGGGTGCAATAAGTCGAGTTTGATGGTGCTTCGATGGTCTTAATCGTCGAAGATAATAGGTAATAAGGCTGACACTCCAACCTCATAAAAGAAGGGTGGATACTTGGCTTTGTTCGCGCAGGTAAATATCTGCCGCGAAGTGGCAAGTTTGCCAAGCTATTACCGGCCATTGGAACAGACCGAATCCGCTGGAGGGTGGTTCAGAAGCTATGATGACCTTCAACTCTACCGGCCGGTTTCTGATTTGTCGCGGAATCGCCGACGCTTTCTGAGGAGCGTTGCTGATGTCGGTGCGGCATATCCGGACGACGGCCCCTATCGGATCATGGCGTAGCTCACGCTTCCGGCTTTGTCCACCCCGCGACATCATCACACTCATCAAAAGGCGTTGACGGGACAGCGGCCCCCCAAGGAGGCGATGCATGCGGATTGTACTTATCCATCCAAACTATCATTCGGGCGGCGCCGAAATCGCGGGCCGATGGTCCCCCTCGTGGGTGGCCTACCTCGCCGGTTATCTGAAGGCGGGCGGTTATTCCGACATCCGCTTCATCGACGCGATGACGGACAACCTCACCGAAGATGAACTTCGCGCGATCCTCGCCGAGGAAAAGCCCGACATCGTCGGCTCGACGGCCATTACGCCGTCCATCTACAAGGCCGAGCGCGCGCTGCAGATCGCCAAGGAAGTTCACCCGAATGTGGTGACGGTGCTGGGCGGCATCCACGGCACGTTCATGTATTCGCAGATCCTGCACGAAGCCCCTTGGATCGACGCCATCATCCGCGGCGAAGGCGAAGCGGTGATGCTGAACCTCGTGAAGGCGGTCGACAAGGGCGAATGGCCCGACAGCCGCGGCCAGGTCCACGGCATCGCCTATCAGGAAGGCTCGAAGGTCATCGCCACCCCGGCCGAGCCGCCGATCCGCGACGTCGACACCATCGTCGCCGACTGGTCCATCCTCGACTGGACGAAATATCACTACATCCCGATGAACACGCGCGTCGCCACGCCGAACATGGCGCGCGGCTGTCCGTTCACCTGCTCCTTCTGCTCGCAGTGGAAGTTCTGGCGCGATTATCGCGTGAGAAAGCCGAAGCTCGTCGTCGACGAAATCGAGTCGCTGTATCGCGACCACAATGTGGGCTTCTTCATCCTCGCCGACGAAGAGCCGACGATCAACCGCAAGGCGTTCGTGGCGTTCTGCGAAGAACTCATCGCCCGCAAGTTGCCGGTGCTTTGGGGTATCAACACCCGCGTGACCGACATCCTGCGCGACGAAGACTTGCTTCCGCTCTACCGCAAGGCGGGCCTCGTCCACATCTCGCTCGGCACCGAAGCGGCGGCGCAGCTCAACCTCGACCTGTTCAACAAGGAAACGACGGTTGCGCAGAACAAGAAGGCCATCGACCTTCTGCGCGCGAACGGTATCGTGACCGAAGCGCAGTTCATCGTCGGCCTCGAAAACGAGACGCTCGAAACGCTCGAAGAAACCTACAAGATGGTTCGCGAGTGGAACCCGGACATGGCCAACTGGTCCATGTTCACGCCGTGGCCGTTCTCGGACCTTTACCGCGAACTTGGCGATACGGTCGAGGTGTTCGACTTCGAGAAGTATAACTTCGTGACGCCGATCATGAAGCCGAAGGCGATCGACCGCGGCGAACTGCTCGACGGCGTGATGAAGAACTACCGCCGCTTCTACATGAACAAGGCGCTGTGGGGCTATCCGTGGGTGCGTGGCGACAAGGTGCGCCGCAAGTATCTGCTCGGCTGCCTGAAGGCGTTCCTGCTCTCGGCCTGGCAGCGGCAGTTCTACGATCTCGGCAAGCGCGGCTACTGGGGTCCGCAGACGAAAAAGAAGCTCAAGTTCGACTTCGATACGTCGCGCACGCTCGAAAAGACACCCGAGCTTCAGATCGCCTCCAACCAGTGGAAGGCCGCGCCGAAGCGCAAGGCCGAAACCTCTCCGATGGCTGCGGCTGCCGCGAAGGTGCGCGGTGAAGATGTGAACGATCCGCAGAAGGTCATGGCTTGCGGCGGCGGCGACCAGCAGCTCGATGAGGCAACGATGGCAGCGGCCATCGGCGGCAGCGTCTCGAAGCCCGCGACCGACGCGGGATGCGGGTGCTCGGGAGAGTCCAAGCATGAGCACACCGAAGCCGGCGAGTGCAAGGGTCACGGCCCGGAAGGCAGCTGCGGCTGCGAGACGGCCGAAACAAAGACCGACGCGCCCGCAAAGGTTTAGAGAAAAGAGAAGCGCCGCGTGAATGCGGCGCTCGTATCGCCTGAGGCCGGGTTCGCCCGGCCTTTTTTATGTCGGCTTGCCACCGGGTTCGTCATCGCGACAACCCGAACTGGATTTCTATACGGTGGTAAGCCGCCCCCGGCCCGTTCCAGTCATGATAGACTTCCCGGCTTTCGCCGGAGAAAACGTGCCGCGATCGTTCGATCTCGGCGACGAGCGGTGCATAACCTTGCGTGAAAAGCGTCCGCATAGATCCTTGATGGACGACAGATGCGACGATGATCGGTTCGAGATGGACGAGTTCGATGGCGCCCTGATACGCGTCAGGCTTCGCAACGGGTCGGCAGATGGCCCAGTCGAACGGGATCTTGCCGGTCCTTGGCAGGTTGTGAGCGATGAACAGCCACGGGCCGGATGGCGTCAACCCCGCGGAAGAAATCGCATTTTCGATGATCGGTCCATACTCCTGCGCAGCTTGTTTCACATCCGGAATGCGCAGGCGCTTGGTCAGCCGCAGCGCCCACATGTCAGGCGTTTCCTTGATTTCCATCGTCTCTTCCTCCCACGGTCGCTATGCGAATAGCGCGCCGCGAGTTTGAAGACAAATCTCCGCAGGGAACAGCATTCTATTGTTCGTCTTTAAAGGAGGCGATTAAGCAAAATTTTTTTGATGAGCCATCAAACTCGAAGCGCGTCCCGTCTGGGGTAATGGGCGCGGTCAGCCCGTAAGTTTGAGTTGCCGAAAGACTCCGCTTTTCGCACAATGCGACAATGGCAACGCGCGTAAGGCGGGTGCCTCATCATCTCATGCAAGTCGAACCCATCGGGAAGCATCGTGTCTTCTGATTTCTGGTCGCGCAGCTTCGAAAGGATCGCGCGCCTCATCGCGCCGCGAACGATCCGCGTTCGCCGCAAGCCCGGTGCGCCGTCGCCCTCGCAGCGCGTGCCTCGCCCCCGCTTGGGATCGCCCTCGGGCTTTCCAACCATGGGCCGCATGGATTCGGACTGGGAAGGCGAATATGACAACGCGGGCGGCTGCCGGAATACCGTATACACCACGCCACACACGGTGATCGCGCCGGAATGGGCAAGCGTCACAATCGGCTTCCTCGGCACGCAGCCGCTCGACCGCGCCATCGCCAGGATCGCCGCCACGGCTGGCGCGAAGGTCAACGTTCTCGGCGCCCCGCTCGAACCGAAGCTTCGCACCGTCGCGGCCCATGCCGATCCGGCTTCGGTCGTGAAGGGCGCGCGCTATGCGATCCTGCCGGTCTTCGCGCCGGGGCGATCCGCGCAGGCAAACACGAATGCGAGCTTTGCGCCGGAACGCGCCTACGGCTCTGCGCTCGGCGGCATGAGCGCAGGCGCGCGCCTGATCGCGCCACGCGCCGACGCGGCACTCACCCGCCATGCCGCCGCCCTCGGGCTGACCGTTCACAGCTATGAAGACCTGCTGCGGCCGATCCTCGACGCCGCCGGGGAGGCGATCGACGAGCTTTTCAGCCGCGTGGAAAAAGCCGGAAGTCGCCTTCAGGGTTCCGTTGTGTGCGTCATCGCGGGCGAGCGTATCCCGGATCTCCTCATCCTTCGGCTGCTGGACGCGGGCGCGCGGGTGCATCTTGCAACGAGCGAGCGCGGTCTGGACGATGTCTTTCCCGGCGTCGCCGTGCTCCCGCTCTCTGAATTGCCGGTTCAGTCGCCGAAGTTCGACGCGATCTTCTCGACCATCAACGGCCCGGTCGTCGACGCGCGCGAACTCGGCAGCCTGCCCGATCACGCTCTTGTCGTGGATCTCGCGGACCCGCCGGGCAGCGTCGATTTCCAGCTCGCGAAACAACTCGGACGCAAGGCGATCTGGGCACGGGGCATCCTGCGGCGCGTGCCGTCGCTGGGACAGGCCTATTGGTCCGTGATCGGCGGCCTGATCGCGTCGCTCGAACAGAACGAAAGCTGAGCCAGCACACGATGCGAAAGATCCTCGTCATCGGCATCGGGGCCGGAAACCCGGATTACCTCACTGTGCAGGCCATCGAAGCGCTCAACCGCGCCGACGTGTTCTTCATCCCGGACAAGGGCACGGAAAAGGCCGCGCTGCGCCGGTTCCGCGAGGAGGTGTGCGCGCGTTTCATCCGCGAGCCGCGTTTTCGCGAAGTCGTCGTGCCGATCCCGCGCCGGGCAGAAACGCAGGATTATCGTGCGAACGTGGCGGACTGGCACGCCGCCATCGAAGCGAGTTACGAGCGGCTGTTCGCGGAGGCACTGGGGCCGGACGAAACGGGCGCGTTCCTCGTCTGGGGCGATCCGGCGGTATACGACAGCACGCTGCGCCTTCTCGACAGCCTGCTCGCTAAGGGCGTCGCGTTCGAGCACGAGGTGATCCCCGGCATCGGCGCCATTCAGGCGCTCGCCGCGCAGCACAAGATCCCGCTGAACCGCATCGCCGAACCGGTGCTCATCACCACGGGGCGGCGGCTCGATGAGGACTTTCCGCGTCATCCGGGCAGCGTCGTCGTCATGCTCGATGGCACGGTGAGCTTCACGCGCGTGCCGGAGCCGGAGACGGTCGACATCTATTGGGGCGCCTATCTCGGCACGAAGGATGAAATTCTCGTCGCCGGGCGGCTTTCGGAGGTGCGCGGCGAGATCGAGCGTCTGCGCGCCGAGGCGCGCGAAAGGCACGGCTGGATCATGGACACCTATCTGATGCGGCGGGTCGGAGGAGCGACCGGGCAACCGGAGTAGGCCCCCCGTCATCACATCGCGGTCTGGGCGGCGCGTGGCTCGGCGTGGAAAAACGTCCCGCATCGCCGTTTTTCCCTTGAATTGCATGATCAAGCTGAAAGCGAGCCGATTCGCCGCACCACATTGCTCGCCCGCGCGCCTCGATTTTTTTCTAGGACAGGAGCAAGCAATCCTTTTTCGCTCGAGGTGGGCCGACCATGTTCGATTACAGGAAGTTTTTGCTGCGCCGTATCAAGCCGCGCGTCGTGGACACCGTTGCGCTGCCGTTTCCGATGAGCGACTGGTCGCGGTTCGAGCGGTTCCTGATCCTCGGTTCGGAGAACGGGCGTTATGTGGCGCGCGAGCGGGCGCTCAACGCCGAGCATATCCCTTCGGTGCTCCGCTCGCTTGAAGTCGGCGGCGTGCATGCCGTTTCGACAATAGAGGAAAAAAGCCTCACCTCGCGCGCGCCGTCGAACGCGCCCGCTGTCTTCGCGCTGGCGCTCGCTGCCGTTCACGGCAACGCGGCCGTGAAGCGCGCCGCCATCGCCGCCCTGCCGAGGGTATGCCGGACGACGGAACATCTTTTCCAGTTTGCCGAGGCGGCACAGAGCCTGCGCGGGTTCGATCCAACGGTGAAGCGGGCGGTCGCGCTTTGGTATGCCGAGCAGCGGACGGACGATCTCGCGCGGCAGGTCGTGACCAGCCGTCAGCGGGGCGGGTGGACGCATCGCGATCTCATCCGGCTTTCGCAGCCGCTTGCGGCGGACCCCGCGCGAAAGGCGCTTTATGAATGGGTCGCGACCGAAAGGGCAAGCCCGGCCCTGCCATCCGTGGTGAAAGGCTATGTCGCGTTGCAGCATGCGAAGACGGCGGACGAGGCGGCGGCGCTGATAGCGGCCCACGATCTCCCCATCGAGACGGTTCCGAAGCATTGGCGGCGCGACGAGAAAGTGCTGCGCGCTGTCGTGGAGCGCATGCCCGTCAAGACGCTGCTGCGCGAGCTTGGCCGCCTCACCGCGACAGGCGTGCTGAAATCCACCGGCGAGGGGCTGAACCTCATCATGCCGTCGCTGCGTGACATCACTCGGGTCTGGCAATCGCATCTTCACCCGTTCGCTTTCCTTCTGGCGCTGGACGACTACCGCAAAGGACACGACAACGCGGAAAAGCTGAACTGGGAGCCGCTGCCGCAGGTCGAGGACGCGCTTGAAGCGGCCTTCCACGCGGCTTTTGCGAATTCGGACACGACCGGCAAGCGGCTCCTGATCGCCGTCGACGGCTCCTATTCGATGGGGGCGAGCCACGTCGTCGGAACGGGGCTGAGCGCGCGCGACGCGGTGGCGGCGATGGCGCTCGTCTCGGCGTCGGTCGAGCGGGAATGCCACGTCGCCGCCTTCACCGTGCCGAGCGGGCTGGACGAGCAGCGGCTTCTGCCGGTGAATATCGACGCCACGATGCGGCTGCCCGAGGCCTTGCGCGAAATCGCGAACTACGCGTCCGACTCCGTGGATTGCGCGTTGCCGATGCTGTACGCCCTTGAAAACGACCTCAAGGTCGATGCTTTCGTCGTCTACACCGACAGCGAGGTGCGCGTGAAATCGGTGCATCCGGCGCTCGCGCTGCGCGAGTATCGCTCCCGGTCCGGCATCCCGGCGAAGCTCGTTATCGCGGGTGTGGCATCGGCCGGTTTCGCCATCGCCGACACCAACGATGGCGGCATGCTCGATATCATCGGCTTCAGCGAGAGCACGCCGCGCCTGATCGCGGACTTCATCCGGAACTGACGCGGCGGCGGCCGGCCTTGCGCCCCGTCCGGCCGCGCCGCCCCGATCTTTCGGTGACACGCATCAAATCGGACCGATTTGATGCGGAGAAGCGGATCGACGCCCGGCTCACAGCGTCGTGCCGCGTCCGACTACCGCACGGCGATTCAGGCCCGCAGATCGGAATAATTCGCGAACTTTTTCAGGTGCGGATCGTACTTGGTCGGTTCCAGATAAGGCAGCACAACCTTCAAGGCTGCGTTGATGATCGGCGAGCGATGCCGCGCGTAGAGGTCGAGCGGGTCGAGTTGCATGCGCAGATGATGCTTCGGATCGTAGTTCAGTCCGTTGCTGATGTAGCGCTTGTAGCCGTTTGCCATCGCCCAGCTCATGATGTCGCGAATGGTGTAGTGGTAGAGGTGCAGATCGAGCGCCACCTCATAATCGAGGCCGATATACTGGTCGTAGATCGCCTCGTTGTGCACCATGCACAGATTGAACGCGACGATGCGGTCGCCCTGACGCCAAACAAAGAAACGCGTGCGATCTGGCATGCGCTGGCCGAGCGCGCAGAGATAGTCCTTCGTCAGCTTCTCGAAATGCAGCTTCGAGCGATTGTAGACGTTGAGATAAAGCGGATAGATCTCGTCGACGAATGGCGTGATGTCTTCCACGACCGACATCGTCAGCCCGGCGGACTGCGCGGCCTTGAACTTGCGGCGAAGATCCTTGCGGGTCGCGCGGCTGAGCGATGCGGCCATGTAGGCGTCGAAATCCTTGTGAGCGGTGCTGAGGCTCGCCATTGGCAGGCTTGGCAAGCAGATAAAGCCATCGTTCTTCAGATGGCCGAGGACGTCCCGATAGGCGGACGGAAATTCCTTGAAGACGATGAGGCCCGCGCGTTCCTTCTTCGCCTCTTCCAGAGCGGCCTTTGCAAGGAGCGAGCACGTCTTGGGGTCGGCGAAAGCCTCGTGATTGTCGAGATGGCCCTCGCCCGCCACGCAACCGATCATCAGCGTGCGAAGGGTCAGAAACTTCGGGAACCGCTGCCGGACCCGGTCCACAGCGGCTGTGATCGCGCCGCTCGCGCCCGCCAGAATATCCTGATCGAGGACAAAAAACGGCTGGATGGCCCTCTGCCGCCCCGCTTGATCGCGCAGCACGAAATAGCGGTAGCTGTGCTCCGGATGAAGGGTTTCCTGCACGATCCTGTAATAGCGGCCGTCCTTGTATTGGCCGCTGAACGCCTGGTCCCATCCGCCGGACGCGTCGATTTCCGCGTAAGTCGCCACGCTGACGCTGTCGGCTCCGCGTGCCGTGCGAGCCTCCGGCGCAAATTCGCGCGAAGGGACGCGGTAAAGGACGCCGCTTTCCGGTGCGTCGCGCCGCAATGCGGGGCGGACCCTGTTCAACTCGCCTGCGCCAAAAACCGCGGCTTCCTCGTTTACGAGATCGCTCATGCCGGGTTTCCTCTCTGATTCCCCGTTCTTTGCAGGGGCTTCTAGCACCGCAAGACAGGCATGAACAAAAGCTGGAGTGTAAGGACTTATCGCAAAAATCGCCTATTTCTTGACGGTTTCGAAACCATGCCCAAAAAAATCACGGCATTCCATGGCTTTAGCGATGGTCACCGCGAAAGTCATGACTGGCGTGCCGTTTTGGCGATAGTTCCGGCCGATCGGAAAAGGCGATCGAAATTCAATTCCCCGAACCGGGAAGCCGCAAAAACATTCTCCCTCTTAACACCTATGCAAGGTTCGTTTACACGAAGCTGCGTGATCGTGCCTCATTTGCAACAGATGCGCGAAATAGCAGCAATGAGGGTCATCGGCCCGGTAAAAAGCGGAGAGGGGACGAGCCTTGGATTGGCTTTCTAAAATCCCATTTCAGAAAAGTGCCGTCTTGGAATGGTGGCCCGCTCCAAGTCTTAACTCAGGTTGCAATCCGTCGCGCGATCACTCTTTCCGGTTGCCAAGCGTGGACATATCTGCATTGTTCGCGGCGATGAAAGTGTCGGTTGCACTAATCCAAATACGGTAGGAAATGCTCAAAGAGCCCATAGTAAAGACCGTCGATATCTGTTCGCGCCATCCCTGGCGAGTACTGGCCGCAGCGCTCGTCGTCACGATCATATCCGGTTATTATTTCGCCGCGCATTTTGCGATCAACACGGATATCAGCAAGCTCATCTCGACTGAACTTCCCTGGCGGCAGCGCGAGGTTGCGTTCGCGAAGGCATTTCCGAAAGTCGAGTCCGCCATCGTCGCGGTGGTGGACGGCCCTACGCCGGAACTCGCCGATCAGGCCGCGCAACGACTTGCGCAACGGCTTTCGGAAGAGAAGAGTCTCATCAGGAGCGTGCAGCAGCTTACCGGCGGCCCCTTCTTCCAGAAGAACGGCCTTCTTTTCCTTTCCGAAAGCGAACTCAAGGATGCGCTTGGGCAGCTGACGCGCGCGAAACCGTTGCTCGAACCGCTTGCCGCCGATCCCAGCCTTCGCGGCGTGATGGGCGCGATCACGCTGACAACGCAAGGCGTGCAGGGGCGTCAGGTCACGCTGAACAGCGTTGCGCCGCAATTCAATTCGATGGCGGCGGCAATCGAGAACGCCACTGCCGGGCGTCCTGCCCACTTCAGCTGGCGTGAGATGCTGAGCGGGCAGGCATCGAAGACGAGTGAAAAGCGGCAGCTTATCGAGATCGTGCCGGTTCTGGATTTCAACGATCTCCAGCCGGGCCTTGAGGCTTCCGACGCCATCCGCAAGACGGCGGCCGAACTCGGTTTGCCCGATCAGGGCGTCACCGTGCGTCTGACCGGGCCGGTTCCGATCTCCGACGAGGAGTTCGGCACCCTCAAGGAAGACGCGGGCATGCACGGAACGCTCACGATCGTGTCCGTGCTTGTCATACTCTGGCTCGCGCTGCATTCGGGGCGGATCATCTTCGCCGTGTTCGTGTCGCTGATCGTGGGGCTTGCGATAACGGCCGCGCTGGGGCTGGCTGCGGTAGGCTCGTTCAATCCGATCTCCGTCGCGTTCTTCGTGCTGTTCGTGGGGATAGGCGTCGATTTCGGATTGCAGTTCAGTGTCGGTTATCGTGCGGAGCGCTTTGAAAAGGACGACCTGCGGGGCGCGCTCACGCAAAACGCCTCGCATCTCGGTAGCCGCCTCGCTCTGGCGGCCATGGCGACGGCGGCGGGGTTCCTCGCCTTCACGCCCACGGCCTACAAGGGGCTTTCGGAACTTGGCCTCGTCGCCGGTATGGGCATGATCGTCGCGTTCCTGACGAGCATTACCGTGCTTCCCGCGATGCTGCGGTTGCTGAACCCGCCGGCTGAGCCGCATCCGCTCGGCTATGCGTTCCTGAAGCCCGTCGACGACTTCATGGACCGGAACCGCATGCCGATCCTCATCGGTACGTTATGCGTCGTGCTTGCAGGTTTGCCGCTTCTCAACTGGCTGCGGTTCGATTTCAATCCGATGAACCTCCGCAGCCCGAAGGTGGAATCGGTTGCAACGTATCTCGACCTCAAGAAAGATCCGGAAACCGCGGGTCGCACCATTGAGGTGCTTACGCCGTCCCAGGCCGAGGCGGATGCGCTCGCGAAAAAGATTGCGGCGCTGCCCGAGGTGGCGCGCACCACGACGCTGAGTTCGTTCATCCCCGAAAATCAGGACCAGAAGCGCGCGTTGATCGCACAGACGGCCGTGACGCTCGAAACCGTGCTCAAGCCGAAGGCCGTTCAGGCCGCGCCGACCGATGCGGAAATCGCCGAGAAGCTGGAAGGAACGTCGAATCTCCTCAGCGTGATCATCTCTCGGGTGCGCGGCCAGAAAGAGGGCGTCGAGGCGGCAAAGCGGCTGTCGGAGGCGCTTGCCGCACTCTCCAAGGCTTCGCCCGAAGCGCGAGCGCGCGCGACCGCGGCGCTGGTTGATCCGCTCAACATCACGCTGAACACGCTCAGGGCGAGCTTCGACCCCGGAACGGTAACGCTCGCCACGCTGCCGCCTCACCTTGTTTCCGACTGGAAAACGGCAGATGGCCGCGTGCGCATCTCGGTTTCGCCGAGCGGCGACTCGGAAAACAACGACGTTCTGCGCCGCTTCGTCGACGAGGTAACGGCGGTTGCACCGAATGCGACCGGCGAAGCCATCGGCATTCAGGAAGCGGGCGACACCATCGTCAACGCGTTCCTCGAAGCGGGCTTCTGGGCGCTGACTTCGATCTCGATCCTGCTTTTCATCTTCCTGAGACGGGTGAGAGACGTGGCGCTCACGCTGTTCCCGCTGCTGCTGGCCTGCGCGGTCACGCTGGAACTGTGCGTGATCCTCGACCTGCCGCTGAACTTCGCGAACATCATAGCGCTGCCGCTTTTGCTCGGCGTCGGCGTCGCGTTCAAGATCTACTACATCATCGCGTGGCGCGACGGGAAAAGCGGCCTCCTTGCCTCGCCGCTCACGCGCGCTGTGTTCTTCAGCGGCATGACGACGGCGGTGGCATTTGGAAGCCTCTACCTTTCGAAGCACCCCGGCACTTCGAGCATGGGTGAGCTGCTGGCCCTGTCGCTCATGTCGACGATGGCGGCAGCGGTGTTGTTTCAACCGCTGCTGATGGGGCCGCCGCGAAAGGTGGAAGAGGAAGAAACGGAAGGGAAGAAGACGGAACCGAAGCGTCCCGCCGCCTATCTCGGAAGTTCGGAGCACACGGCCTGATCGGTCAGAGCGCCTTTCTGCGGCGGGGTCTTCACGCGACTCCAGTCCTGCCCGCCGCAGATCCACCCGCCGAGCACGCAGCCTTCGATGCGCAGCACGTCCGGGCTCGAAAGGCTGATGTGCGAGATGTAATTCTCGCCTTCCTCGGCGTTGTAGACTTCGCCATCGAAGCGGCCCGGCTTGTCTGCCGAGGGCTTCATGCCGAGAAGGATCGGCATGCCGAGCACGGATCGCGTCTGCTTCGCCGGGTCGGGGTTCTTGCTATCGACGCCGGGCTCGCCCTTCGTCCACGAGATGATGCCCCAGACGCCGTCCGCACAGGATACGACTCGCACTTGAGCGGTGCCGTCCTCGACAAGCCATTCGCCCAGAACGGACGGAGCCGCGGGCGCGGCCGGTGCCGCCGGGGCAGGTTTCGGAGCAGCGGGTTTCGGCTGGGCAAAAGCGGGACCGGCGATGAGCAGGCCCGCGATCGCTGCGAGATGAAATGCCTTCATGAATTTTAACTCCAATCTGTTGCGTGCGTGCCTCATGTGCCCCCAATGTGGAAATTCTGCGGTTGAGAACAAATTTTGCGTTCGGTTGGCATCGCATGCTATCCCCGCAACAATTCAAGATACGGTCGGGCGCGCATTCCGCGACCACTGCCGAGGAGCTGAATGGCATGAGCATCGATATCAAATCGCTTTTCGCGGAGAACGAGGCGGGGCGCTATGCGCTCCATACGCGGCACCTGAACGAGCAGATGGTGCGCGTCCTCAAGACGATCGGCTACGATGTCGGCTTCGTGCGCGGGCAAGGCCCCTATTTGTGGGACCGCGCGGGCGACAAATATCTCGATCTCCTGTCGGGCTGGGGCGTTTTCGCGCTCGGGCGCAACAATCCGAAGGTCCACGATGCGCTGCGGCAGGTGCTCGACAGCGAATTTCCAAATCTCGTGCAGATGGACGTGTCGCCGCTTGCCGGCGTCGTGGCAGAGCGCCTTCTCGCGCGGGCGCCGTGGCTGGAGAAGGCATTCTTCGCCAATTCCGGCACGGAGAGCGTTGAAGCTGCCATCAAGTTCGTGCGCGCCGCCACGGGCCGTGCGGGTCTCGCCCATTGCAGCCATGCGTTCCACGGCCTGTCCTACGGCTCGCTCTCGCTCAATGGCGACCAGATCTTCCGCAAGGGCTTCGAAGGCTTCCTCACCGACACGGTGGAAGTGCCGTTCAACGACCTCAATGCGTTGGAAGACGCGCTGAAGACCAAGAAAATCGCGGGCTTCTTCGTCGAGCCGATCCAGGGCAAGGGCGTTCACGTCCCCGACGACGGCTATCTGAAAGGGGTTCAGGAGCTTTGCAGGAAGTACGGCACGCTTTTCGTCGCCGATGAAATCCAGACCGGCGTCGGCCGCACAGGCAAGTTCTTCGCCATCGATCACTGGCCGGGCATCGAGCCGGATCTCGTGCTCGTCGCCAAGGCGCTTTCGGGCGGCCATGTGCCGGTTGGCGCGGTGCTGACGCGCAAGTGGATCTTCGACAAGCTGTTCAACCGCATGGACCGCGCGGTGGTCCACGGCTCCACCTTCGCCAAGAACGACATGGCGATGGCGGCCGCTCTCGCGACGCTTTCAATCCTCGAAGAAGACGGGGTTATCGAGAACGCCGCCGCAAAGGGTGAGCGGCTCACGGCCTCGTTCCGCTCGATGATCGGCCGCTACGAGCTGATGAAGGACGTGCGCGGCAAGGGGCTCATGATCGGCATCGAGTTCGGCGAGCCGAAGTCTTTCGCGTTGCGCATGTCGTGGCACGCGCTGGAGGCGGCGAACAAGGGTCTCTTCAGCCAGATGATCACGATCCCGATGTTCAAGGAGCACAAGATCCTTTGCCAGGTCGCGGGTCACGGCATGAATATTGTGAAGCTGCTGCCCGCGCTCACGCTCTCCGACGACGATTGCACGTGGATCGAGGACTCGTTCGATGCGACCATCGCCGCCGCCCACAAGGTGCCGGGCGCGGCCTGGTCGCTCGGCAAGACGCTCGCGGGGCATGCACTCAAATCGCGAGCGGACGCCTGACGCACACGTTGAGGTTAACGCTGTTTAAGGTTTCGGCAACGAAACGGTGAAGCCTTTCCGCTACAATTCAACCCGTTATCTGTTTTATCGTCTGAATAACAGTCGAAAAGGGCAGTCGGGAGCGTCGCGCGCTGACACAGCCACGGCGTCTGGTCTTTGATGATCGGCTGCTCACCCGTAGGAAGCGGGACGATCAGGCGGGGAGACTTTGAATGAATGCGCGAAATATTCTCCTCAACGCGTCGCTTGTTACGAGTGTCGCGCTGGCGGTGACGGTTGCTTCCGGCGGTGCGGACGCTCTCGCGGGCTTGATGGCTTCCTCTGACGCCCCGAAAGCGACAGCCTATAACCCCCGTCGCGGCACGCCCAAGCGCGTTGTCACGGCGCAGGCGACGCCATCGGAATTGCGTCAGGCCGGGGCGACGACGGACGCGCCAGCGGCGCTGCCACAGCCTGAAATCGCCCCATCTTCCTCCGCCGTTCAGACCGCCCCCGCCGTTGCGAACGCGCCGAATCCTCCAAAGGACATGGCCGCGACCGCCTCGGCTCCCGGGGTCAGACTGACCGCGGGCGCCACTCCCGCCGCGGCGCCGGTTCCGATCCCCGGCACCGGGGCAATTGCTCCGAAAGTCTTGAAGACGACGCCCGCGAAGCTGCTCTTCGGCGCGGTCCGCGAACCCGCCAAGATGGAAACGCGATCCATCGGGTTCTATGCGAAGGGCTGCCTCGCCGGTGCGGAACAGCTTGCCGACAATGGCCCCGTCTGGCAGGGCATGCGGCTTTCGCGCAACCGCCACTGGGGCAATCCCGTGCTCGTGACCTTCATCGAAAAGTTTGCCAGGGATGCGAAGGCGAAGGACGGATGGCCGGGCCTCCTGATCGGCGACATGTCGATGCCGCGCGGCGGCCCGATGCCGTTCGGTCACGCGAGCCATCAGGTCGGTCTCGATGTCGACATCTGGTACAAGCCGATGCCCGACCGCACGCTTGCCGCCGACGAGCGCGAACAGGTGAAGATGGAGAGCGTTCTTCTCGATCCCGTTCATGTCAATGAGCAGATGTGGACGCCGGACCACATAAAGTTGCTTCGGCGCGCGGTGTCCTACCCGGAAGTGACGCGCGTCTTCGTCAATCCCGCGATCAAGAAATGGATGTGCGATAACGTGAAGGACGATCGCGGCTTCCTGCACAAGATCCAGCCCATCATGGGCCACGATGCGCACTTCCATGTCCGGCTCGCCTGCCCCGCTGGCGATGATGGGTGCCGCAATCAGCCGCCTCTGCCCGCCGGCGACGGCTGTGGCGGGGGGCTCGACAAGTGGATCGCGCAACTCTCGAAACCGGTGGTTCCGGTCGCGCCGAAGCCGACGGTGGCATCCGCGCCAGCCGCGAAGTCGAAGCCCGGCATCACTGTGGCGCAGCTTCCGCCGGCTTGTACGGCGGTGCTGAACGCGTCGCCTTCGATCACGCTTGCCGCGCATTGATAAAACACCTGACGGTGGCGCTCAAGATGTCGCCGTCAATTCCCGTCCTTCCGGGCTTGCCGCCTCATAATCTCGCGACTCGGGGACTGCGACTGCGAAAATGGCGAACGCCCCGAGCGCGCACGCGGCCAGAAAATAGAACGCCGCGGAAAATCCGAGGCTGTTGACGATCTGCCCCGCGACGGCGTTGCTCAACGCCGCGCCAAGACCCCAACTCGCCCCCGCCGCGCCGAGCGCGAGGTTGAAGCGGCCGGTGCCGCGTGTGAAATCCGCCACGACGATATAAAACAACGCGCCGAAAATGCCCGCGCCGATCCCGTCGAGGATTTGAATGGCGACGATGGCCCACGGGTTGTCAGCGAGAGCGAACAAAAGCCCACGTAACGGCAAGACTGCGAAGGCACACAGAAACAGGGGCTTGCGGCCCCACGCATCCGCGCGGTGTCCGACAAGGATCGCCATCGGGATCATCACGAGTTGAGCGGTGACGACGCAGGACGCCATGAAAAGCGGGCTTTCGTCCGGTTTGCCGACGCTGAGCTTCTCGCCCGCGAGCGGCAGCATGGCCGCGTTCGCGAAATGGAACAGCGTGATCGCGGCGGTGAACCACAACAGCGGCCTGTTGCGCAGGAGCATGCCGACCGCTTCGGGCGTTTGCCCGTGTTTCTCCTCGCCGCGTGCCACGTCGTTGTCGATGGCGCTGTCATCGATCCGATAAACCGCCACCGCGCAAAGCGCCGCGAGCAGCGCGACGGTCCAGAGCATGGCGACCTGCGCGATGAAATATCCCGCCGCTCCGGCGAGGATGGCCGCCGTGACGTTGCCTCCGTGGCTCCACGCCTCGTTTCGCCCTACGCGGCGTGCGAAAGCCTTGCGCCCTACGATACCGAGGCTGATCGCGGTAACGGCGAGGGGGAGGATCGCGTCGGAAATGCCGATGAAAGCTTGGCCGACCGCGACCGTCCAGAATGTCGGGTTGGCCGACATCGCGAGCGACGCGACTGCGACGATGGCCACGCCGACGACAATCAGGGAGCGCTTCCAGGCGATGGCGTCCACGAGCGCGCCCGCCGGGCTGCGCGCGAGAACGGTCGCCAGGCCGCCGATGGTCAGGACCAGGCCCGCGCTGCCCGCGTCCCACTGCTGGCTCGATGTGAGATAGATCGCAAGGAACGGCCCGAGACCGTCCTTGACATCCGCGAGCAGGAAATTCAGCCAGTCGAGGGCGCTTTGATTATGGTCCGAGATAGGAGGCTGCGCATCGTCCGGCTGCACGGGGGCATATCCTGCTTCCTGCCGCGTGAGCCTGAGCGCCGCGCGTGGAAAGCAAAGCAACCGAGAAGCAAAAGTGATCCCTAAGGACGGGGCCTTCTTTCCTCAATGTGTGGTTTCCACCCATCCGCTGAACGAACAATTTCTCGGGTCTGAAAAGATGCGCGAAGCGCTTGGGTATTTCTAAAGAACTCAACAAAGGTGTTAAAATAGGTCATTATGCCGAATATGGCCCCAATAGCGACCCAAATATATTTAGGGAGGAGTCTAATCTTCACTAATCAGAATCCTAAGTTGGGTTGGAAAAGGTAACTTTTACACTCTCGGTTTGAAAAAACCCGCGACTTGCGTCGCGGGCTTCGTGTTTCGGCCGCTCTGGCGAGGACTTAGTAGTCCATGCCACCGCCCGGCATCGCCGGAAGCGGAGCGTCCTTCTTCGGCTTCTCGGCGATCATGGCTTCGGTCGTGATCAGGAGGCCCGCCACGGAAGCGGCGTCCTGAAGCGCGATGCGAACCACCTTCACCGGATCGATGACGCCAGCGGCGACGAGGTTCGTATATTCCCCGGTCGCGGCGTTGTAGCCGAAGCTGTACTCCTTGTTTTCAAGAACCTTGCCGGCGATAACCGCGCCGTCTTCGCCCGCGTTCGTTGCAATGGTGCGGATCGGGGTCTGGATCGCGCGACGGACGATGTTGATGCCCGCCTTCTGGTCTTCGTTCTCGCCCTTGAGGCCTTCAAGCGCGGAGATCGCACGGAGCAGAGCAACGCCGCCGCCCGGCAGGAAGCCTTCTTCCACGGCCGCGCGGGTCGCGTTGAGGGCGTCGTCGACGCGGTCCTTCTTTTCCTTCACTTCGACTTCCGTCGCGCCGCCGACGCGGATCACCGCGACGCCGCCCGCGAGCTTCGCAAGACGCTCCTGGAGCTTCTCACGGTCGTAGTCGGAAGTGGTGTCTTCGATCTGGGCCTTGATCTGGTTGATGCGGGCCTCGATCTCCTTCTGGTCGCCGGAGCCATCGACGATGGTCGTGTCGTCCTTCGTGATGGTGATCTTCTTGGCGCGGCCGAGCATGGCAACGTTGACGTTCTCAAGCTTGATGCCGAGGTCTTCGGAGATGAGCTGGCCGCCGGTCAGAACGGCGATGTCCTGCAGCATGGCCTTGCGGCGGTCGCCGAAGCCAGGAGCCTTCACGGCCGCAACCTTGAGGCCGCCGCGCAGCTTGTTGACGACGAGCGTGGCCAGAGCCTCGCCTTCGACGTCTTCAGCGATGATCAGGAGCGGACGGGCCGACTGGACGACGGCTTCGAGAACCGGCAGCAGCGGCTGAAGATTGGAGAGCTTCTTCTCGTAGATCAGGATGAACGGATCGTCGAGATCGACGCGCATCTTCTCTGCGTCGGTGATGAAGTACGGCGAGATATAGCCGCGGTCGAACTGCATGCCTTCCACGACTTCGAGTTCGAAATCGAGCGACTTGCTCTCTTCAACCGTGATGACGCCTTCGTTGCCGACCTTCTCCATCGCTTCGGCGATCTTGGAGCCGACTTCGGCGTCGCCGTTCGCGGAGATCGTGCCGACCTGCGCGACTTCGGAGGAAGAGGTGACCTTCTTCGCCTTGCTCTGGAGATCCTTCACGACAGCTGCGACCGCGAGGTCGACGCCGCGCTTGAGGTCCATCGGGTTCGCGCCGGCGGCGACGGACTTCGCGCCTTCCTTCACGATGGCCTGAGCCAAAACGGTCGCGGTGGTCGTGCCGTCGCCAGCGATGTCGTTGGTCTTGGAAGCGACTTCGCGCACCATCTGCGCGCCCATGTTTTCGAACTTGTCTTCAAGCTCGATTTCCTTCGCGACGGTCACGCCGTCCTTCGTGATGCGCGGAGCGCCGAAGGACTTGTCGATCACGACGTTGCGGCCTTTCGGGCCGAGCGTAACTTTCACGGCGTCGGCGAGAATGTCCACGCCACGGAGCAGGCGATCACGGGCGTCCTGGCCAAAACGTACTTCTTTAGCAGCCATTGTTCATGACCCTTCGAATTGAGTGTGAAACTTGGGAATTAGAGAGGTATCGGCGTTTAGGATTTCTTCTTCTTGCCGCCGTCGTGACCCTCGAGGATGCCGAGGATGTCGCTTTCCTTCATGATCAGAAGGTCTTCGCCGTCGATCTTGACTTCGGTGCCGGACCACTTGCCGAACAGGACACGGTCGCCTTCCTTCACGTCGAGAGCAACGAGCTTGCCTTCTTCGTTACGGGCGCCGGGGCCAACGGCGATCACTTCGCCTTGCTGAGGCTTTTCCTTCGCCGTGTCCGGAATGATGATGCCGCCTTTGGTGCGCTCTTCTTCTTCGAGACGGCGCACGACGACGCGGTCATGCAGGGGCCGGAATTTCACTGACATGTGTATCCTCCTCAGACGACAAATCTGGATGGTGAATGTGTGGGTGCGGCATATTCGCTCGCGTTCACCCTGCCGAAGAGATAGAGCGGAACTGTTAGCACTGTCAAGTGGTGAGTGCCAATTTCGGCGAGAGGTCTTTAGCAGGCGTGAAGGATGATGAAGCGAATTTGACGAAATCTCGTCATAATAAAATTGCACTCGACGTGGCATGCCACACTGCGGCGCGTCGGGCCTTGTCCCGAGATTCAGGGGAGCATTTCAATGACCGATATTCTTGCAAAAAACGTTAATCCCGGCTCGGCGCAGCCTCCTCTCGCGGGAGATGGGGAGAAACCCAGGGAAGAAAAGAAGCGGCGCGCCGGAATCTGGCTCTGGATCCTCGCGGTCTTGCTGTTTCTCGCCGCTCTGGTCGAAGGCGCTATCCTTTACGCCGAGCGGGCGGCAAAAAAGGTGGAGGCCGCGCCTGCGCCACAACCCGTAGCGGCCGTTCCGCAACCGGTCTCTGACAAGAGTGCTCCCAAGGAAAGGGTCGAGAATGCGTATTTCTTCCGCATTGACGGCAAGGACGCGGAAGGGCGCTCGGCATCTTTCGATTATATCATCGTCACCAGCGACTATACCTGGGTCAAGGGAAGCACGGTCGAAGTCGTTTCCAACGATGTCGTGATCCCCGAAGAAGAAACCGCCGACCGCATCATCACGCCGAAGGTGAGGGAGTCGTTCGCCAGCGCGCTCGACCTGATCGCCGTTGGCCTGGCCTCCCGCGAAGGCGACCGCGAGGCGGAGGAAGCGCGCGCGCTTGCACGCGCTCAGACGGTTGCAGGATGGATTTCCAAGGTGACGGATGCCTCGATCCCGCTTTGGACGCTCAATCTGGGTCAATACGACAAGGAAGCCTGCAAGGCCAAAGAGGACGCGGACTCGAGCTATGAGCGGCCTGTTCTTCTCGCGAGCGTTCGCGCAAGGGCTGAGGGCGTGAACCTGACGGAAGCTTTCTCCGACGCTCTCAGCGGGCATGACAATCTGCCGAGCCGCGAATGCTACTCGCAATTCGATCTGGTCAAGATTCGCTGATGGACGATGGTCGGGTGGCTAGGCTGCCCGACCATCTATCCGCCTGGGGGATGCTCATTTTTCAACAGGTTGGCACGGCCGACGAGCGGCATGCGCGCCACCTTTCCCCAACCTTGCAGTCGCATTTTGCGATTCCATCTCGTCAGCAGCGAACGGGCTCGATATTTGCAAGCACTTAATGCTGCGTCGCCTGCCGACACTCTCCCACCAAGGTTCTTCATGGACTCCCTGCCGACGGCCATCGCCGGTCTCAAGACCTGGAAACTGGCGCTGATCGCCTTTATCGCCGGCGCGCTGTCTGTGCTTGCCATGGCGCCGTTTCATCTCTGGCCGGTGCTGTTCCTGACCTTCCCGTTGATGATCTGGGTGCTCGATGCCGTTGCGCTTCGCGAGGATGCGACGACGCGCCGTGAAGACTATCTGAAACGTCTCAAGAGCGCGGCGCTGCTCGGCTGGGCGTTCGGCTTCGGCTATTTTCTCGCGGGTATCTACTGGATCGGCTTCGCGTTCTACGTCGACGCGCAACGTTACGCGGTCCTGATGCCGTTCGCAGTTGCCGGACTTTGCGCGGCGCTCGGGCTGTTCTATGCGGTCGCGGGGGTTCTCGCGGCGGCGATGTGGCGACGCGGTTATGCGCGCATCATCGGGTTCGTTTTCGCTTTTTTCTGCGTGGAGGCCGCGCGGGGATATTTCTTCACCGGTTTTCCCTGGAACCTGTTCGGGCAGGCGCTTGCCGCTGACGATGCGCCGATGCAGATGGCGGCCTATATCGGCATTTACGGTCTGACGCTCGCCGCGCTTTTCATCTTCTCTGCGCCGGCAGCCTTTATCGCGGCCCCGGGGGCACGCTTCGACAGGCTTCCCGTCCCCGCTCTGGTCGCGGCCCTGACCCTCGCGGCGTTCTATGCGGTTGGCGCACAAAGGCTTCAGCAGAGCGTCGGTGACGTGCCTGGAGTGCGGATCCGCATCGTTCAGCCGAATATTCCGCAGCAGGAAAAGTGGAAACCGGAAAATCGCCGCTGGATCTTCGAGCGCGCGCTTCAGTTGAGCCGCAGCGGCACGTCCGGTGAAGACATCGCCGCGTTCACGCATGTCATCTGGCCTGAATCGTCCGTGCCGGTCCTTTTCGCCTTCAATGATCAGATATACAGCGACGAGGTGCGCGATGCGCTTTCAGCGCTCATTCCAGACGGGACTTCACTGATCATAGGCGCCGAACGTGCCGAGGGAAGCCGCGAACCGGACGGTCGTCCACGCTTCGATCGAGCTTTCAACAGCTTATTTTTGTTGGGGAAAGGGGCTGAGATCAGGGCTGTGTACGACAAGATCCACCTCGTCCCATTCGGTGAATATGTGCCCTTCAGGGACGTTCTGATGAAGGCGGGTTTTTCCGCTTTTTCCCATAGGTTGGACGGTTTTGAGGCGGGGTTGGGGCCGGCACGGCCAATCGAAACCCCGCAGGCGGCGCCTTTTCTGCCGCTGATCTGCTACGAGATTATTTTTCCGGGAAGAACGGGAAATCTGCCGGAAAGGCCGAAATGGCTGGTCAATATTACTAACGATGCGTGGTTTGGACAGTCCACCGGACCATATCAACACCTCCATCTGGCACGCATTCGCGCCGTGGAAGAAGGCTTGCCGGTTGTCAGGGTGGCCAATACCGGAATTTCGGCGGTCATCGACCCTTTTGGCCGCATTTTGGACAAAATAGATTTGGGTAAAGCTGGGACAATTGACCACAGCTTGCCCCATGCATTACCGATAACCTGTTATCAAAAAACGAGGATGCAGTCGTTTATTGCGTTATTTTTCTTCACGCTTCAATTTTATCTGGCTATGGTCGCTCTCGCAAAAGTCAGATGATTCTTAATTCCGGAACTCACTGAGGATTCTTGCGGTTAAGAGAAGAACGCCTTGGCGATGTCTCCAAAACGATCCGTTAGCAGATAAGAAGAAGCTTGACGGCTCGTTCACGCATAACTACAACTTTTAGGTAGTGGGAATAGGTCATACGGCTGAGTGCGCACAACTTAAAGATGGCGGAGAGAGATGGGGCGGAATATGGGCATGGTCGAGTCTTCGGTGTCAATATTGGCCGATAATGACGAGATATATGAAACCGCAGGGCGCAAGCCGAATCCGGTGGATATTCATGTCGGCAGCCGCGTGCGATATCGTCGCATGATCATCGGCATGAGTCAGGAGAAGCTGGGTGAGAAAATGAATCTCACTTTCCAGCAGATTCAGAAATACGAAAAGGGAACGAACCGGATCGGCGCAAGCCGCCTCTTCCAGCTTTCGAAAATTCTGGAAGTGCCGGTTGGCTATTTCTTTGAAGACGCATTTTCTCATGGCACGCCGGCAAGCGCAAATCACGGCCTTCATGAGCCCGAGCAAGAGGGCTTTCTTCTCGATTTTCTCAACTCTCGCGAAGGTCTCGAACTAAACAAGGCGTTTGCCAAAATACAGGATCCGAAGGTGCGGCGCCGCGTCATAGATCTCGTAAGGGCCTTGTCAGAGGAAAAGCCGGACGCTAAGGAAGGCCAGCCGGGGATTGGGAACGATCTCGGCTAGCATGGTGAGTTGCCATGCATTCCAGGCAAATCTTGCAAGGATTGGAACGAGGCAGTGTCTCGCAATAGCTATCATTTCACAAGCGAATCGGTATCCGAGGGGCACCCTGACAAGGTCTGCGACCAGATCTCGGACGCGATTGTCGATCTTTACCTCGCCGCCGATCCGCATTCGCGGGTGGCATTGGAGACTCTCGCGACCACGAACCGAGTCGTTCTGGCGGGCGAAGTCCGTGGGCCGTCTTCCGTCACGAGCGACAAGCTGATCGAGACGGCGCGCAACGTGATCCGCGACATCGGCTACGAGCAGGAGGGATTCGACTGGCGGACCGCCGATATCGTCTCCTACGTGCACGCTCAATCCGCTGATATCGCCCAGGGCGTCGACGCTGCGGGCAACAAGGACGAGGGCGCCGGCGATCAGGGTATCATGTTCGGCTTCGCGACGCGCGAAACCGAAAGCTACATGCCCGCGCCGATCTATTATTCGCATCGCATCCTGTACGAGATTTCGAAGCTGCGCCGGTCCGGGCAGCTTCCAGAACTTGGCCCCGACGCCAAGAGCCAGGTTTCTCTGTACTATGAAAACGGCAAGCCGGTGCGCGCGACCTCTGTCGTCGTTTCGACGCAGCACGCCGAAGACGCGACACAGGAGCGTATTCGCGAAATCGTCGGCAACATCGTGGCCGAGGTGCTGCCGCAAGGCTGGTTCCCGCCGAAGGAAGAGTTCTACGTTAACCCGACGGGACGCTTCGTGATCGGTGGCCCCGATGGCGATACCGGTCTTACCGGCCGCAAGATCATCGTGGACACCTACGGCGGTGCAGCCCCGCACGGCGGCGGCGCGTTCTCCGGCAAGGATCCGACGAAGGTCGATCGCTCTGCTGCTTACGCGGCGCGCTGGGTGGCGAAGAATATCGTCGCGGCGGGTCTTGCCGACAAGTGCACGCTTCAGCTTTCCTACGCCATCGGCGTGGCGAAGCCGCTGTCCATCTACACCGACCTTCATGGGACGGGCAGCGTGGACGAAAGCAAGCTTGAAGCCGTAATCGCCGAGATCGTGGACCTCAGCCCCCGTGGCATCCGCGAGCGCCTGCAACTCAGCCGCCCGATTTATCAGCGGACTGCCAGTTACGGCCACTTCGGTCGCACGCCGACCGATGACGGTGGCTTCTCTTGGGAGCGGCTGGACCTCGTCGACGCGCTGAAAGACGCGCTGAGCTGAGCGTGACGAAAGGCGAGACTGCGCCGTGCGGGAATGCCGACGGCGCAGCATATTCCTCCGAAAGACGGCTTCGATCATTTGGCCGCAGAAAGGGCAGAACGCTCTCTCTGCGGCAATCATCGTTGCTTGCCGACGCGCTGCAAAGCCGCTCGATCGACGTCAGCGCACCGCTGGACGCCGTCGCTCTGAAACGGCTTTTTCCCGACAGCGTGCGGGACATCTGGCTCGAAATCGGCTTTGGCGGCGGCGAGCATCTCGTCTGGCAGGTCGCCAACAATCCACATGTCGGGATGATCGGCGCCGAACCCTACCTGAATGGCGTCGTGGCGGCGATGGATGCCCTCGTCGCGCGCGAGCTTTCCGAACGCGTCCGTTTATACGCGGACGATGTGCTTGCCCTGCTTCAGGCGCTGCCGCCGGAAAGTCTGGCACGCGCCTTCATGTTGTTCCCCGACCCGTGGCCCAAAAAGCGCCATCGCGAGCGGCGGCTGTTTTCCGCGCACCTTCTCGATGAACTCGCGCCCCTGCTGCGGCCGGGCGCCGAATTCCGTTTTGCCTCCGACATCGATGATTACGCCGAGGCTGCCATCGAAGCTGCGCGCCTCCATCCCGCTTTCGACATCGCGCAGGTTTTCACGACCGAGAACCGCGATACGCTGCCTGACTGGCCCGTGACGCGCTACGAGCAGAAGGCCCGGCGAGAGGGGCGCGGCGCGACGTTTCTTGTGCTTCAGCGCGTGATCGAGCCGTCAAGGGCCTGAAGACGGGCGTTCCCAACGTTTCCTTATAATGGGAAGACCTCGCATGGGCGACGTATCGTTCCTGTGATGCGCATTCGCGTCCGGCGGCTGGCCTGCATGGGGCGCGTCGGGCACTCCGATAGAAAGGGCTTCTCGAACGGTTGTGCGCGCAACAGCGCCTGCAATGCTCGGCGGACTGCGTGCGGCTGGACGCAGAGCCCTTTGCCTCCGCATCTTGCTAAGCCCCAGGCAAACAGCCGCGCTGCGCGCCTCGCGATTTTGGCGTCCGAACAGTCGGCGGCGGACTCAAATCAGCCCACAGCTTGTCCCCCGCTTGTCAACAGGGAATTATCGCTCGCGCAGGGCTTTTGAACAAGATCAACACAACATATAGCGCCACCGTCAACATCACCCCCAAGCATTTGTGCGATGTTGCGGCGAAGTGACAGCCATACGCGTGCGAATCGACTACGTTCGGACGTGTCGCTGCGGGGAGCGCCCTTCCAAGGAGGGCGCGGCGGCATTTCATCCTCAGTCGGCTCAAGTCTTCCAATTCAGGTTGTTTCAGCCACCCGATTTCCGGGTGCGCTGGCGTGCGCCCTTTTGTCAGAGGTGCGCTCTATGTGCGTCTTCGAGTTCTGCGTCCCAAACATCACTTTGAACAAAGCGGGCAGGCGCAATGATGCGCCGGGCAGGAGAATCCATGCGGATCGAACGGCGATTCACTACGAGCGGGCAGTCTCCCTACGAGACGATTCGGTTCCGTCAGGCGACGAGCGAACTGAAAAATCCGGATGGAAAAATGATTTTCCAGCTCGAAGGCTTCTTCGTGCCGGAACAGTGGAGCCAGGTGGCCGCCGATATCATCGCGCAGAAATATTTCCGCAAGGCCGGCGTGCCCGCGCGCCTGAAGCGCATCGAGGAAAACAGCGTTCCCTCGTGGCTGTGGCGCTCCGTGCCCGACCTGCAGGCGCTTGCCGAACTGCCCGAGGCAGAGCGCTATGGTCCCGAAAAGGACGCGCGTCAGGTGTTCGACCGCATGGTGGGCGCGTGGACATACTGGGGCTGGAAGGGGGGCTATTTCTCGTCGGAGGAGGACGCCCGCACGTTCCACGACGAGCTTTGCTATATGCTCGCGATGCAGATGGCCGCGCCGAACAGCCCGCAATGGTTCAACACCGGCCTGCATTGGGCCTACGGCATCGACGGCCCCGGCCAGGGTCACTATTACGTGGATTTCCAGACGGGCGAACTCGTGCGCTCCGAAAGCGCCTATGAGCACCCGCAGCCGCATGCCTGCTTCATCCAGTCCGTCGAAGACGATCTCGTCAACGAAAACGGCATCATGGATTTGTGGGTACGCGAGGCGCGCCTTTTCAAATACGGCTCCGGCACCGGCTCGAACTTCTCGAAGCTTCGCAGCGAAGGTGAGCGCCTTTCCGGCGGCGGCAAGTCTTCCGGCCTGATGAGCTTCCTCAAGATCGGCGACAAGGCGGCGGGGGCGATCAAGTCCGGCGGCACGACGCGCCGCGCCGCAAAAATGGTGATCGTCGACGCCGACCACCCGGACATCGAGACGTTCATCAACTGGAAGGTGCTCGAAGAGCAGAAGGTGGCGGCGCTCGTCGCCGGTTCGAAGGCGTGCGCCAAGCACCTCGCGGCCATCATGCGCGCCTGCGTGAATTGCGAGGGCCACGGCGAAGACTGCTTCGACCCGTCCAAGAATGTGGCGCTTAAGCGCGAGATCAAGGCGGCGCGCGCCGCCTTCGTGCCCGATGCCTACATCCAGCGCGTCATCCACTTCGCGCGGCAGGGCTTCAAGTCCATCGAGTTTCCGAGCTTCGACACGGATTGGGAAGGCGAAGCGTATCGCACCGTCGGCGGCCAGAATTCGAACAACACGGTTCGTGTGGACGATGCGTTCCTGCGCGCCGTGGAAGTCGACGGCGATTGGAACCTGACATCCCGCACGACGGGCAAGGCCGCGAAGACGCTGAAGGCACGCGCGTTGATGGATCAGATCTCGGAAGCGGCATGGGCCAGCGCCGATCCGGGGATCCAGTTCCACACCACGATCAACGACTGGCACACCTGCCCTGCGAGCGGCCCGATCCGCGCGTCCAATCCGTGCTCCGAATACATGTTCCTTGACGACACGGCCTGCAATCTCGCGTCGCTGAACCTGCTCTCGTTCCGCCCGCAGGCCGCCGACGGCCGCCTTGTCGATACCGAAGCCTTCGCGCATGCCTGCCGCTTGTGGACGGTGGTGCTCGAAATCTCCGTGACGATGGCGCAGTTCCCCTCGAAGGAAATCGCGCAGCGCTCGTTCGACTTCCGCACTCTCGGCCTCGGCTATGCGAACCTCGGCGGCCTCCTCATGGTCTCCGGTCTCGGCTACGACTCGGACGAAGGTCGGGCGCTCGCGGCGGCGGTTTCGGCGTTGATGACCGGCGTCAGCTACGCTACCTCGGCCGAGATGGCGCAGGAACTCGGCGCGTTCGCCGGTTACGGCACGAACGCCGCCCATATGCTGCGCGTGATGAAGAACCATCGCCGCGCGGCCTATGGGCGTGACAACGGCTACGAGATGCTTTCCACGAATCCCGTGCCGCTGAAAGACGACGTCTGCCCGCAGACCGATCTCGTCACGGTGGCCCGCGAAGTGTGGGACGATGTGATCTCGCTCGGGCAGAAGCACGGTTTCCGCAACGCGCAGGTGTCGGTCATCGCGCCGACGGGCACGATCGGCCTCGTGATGGACTGCGACACGACGGGCATCGAGCCAGACTTCGCTCTCGTGAAGTTCAAGAAGCTTGCCGGCGGCGGCTATTTCAAGATCATCAACCGCGCCGTGCCGGAAGCGCTGCGGAACCTCGGCTACACGCAGACGCAGATCGACGCGATCATTGCCTATGCGGTCGGACGCGGCACGCTCGCCACGGCACCCCACATCAACCACAAGACGCTCGCGGCGAAGGGCTTCACGCCGGAGAAGATCGCCGCCGTCGAGGCGGGCCTCGCGAGCGCCTTCGACATCAAGTTCGTCTTTAACAAGTGGACGCTCGGCGACGATTTCTGCAAGGGCGTGCTGAAGCTCACCGACGAGCAGATGGACGCGCCCGGCTTCGACCTGCTGGCAGCGATCGGCTTCCCGAGGGCGGAGATCGATGCGGCGAACGAGTATGTTTGCGGCACCATGACCCTCGAAGGCGCTCCGGCCATCAAGCCTGAGCATCTGCCCGTGTTCGATTGCGCGAACCCGTGCGGAAAAAAGGGCAAGCGCGCGCTGTCGTGGCAGAGTCACATCCGCATGATGGCGGCGGCGCAGCCGTTCATCTCCGGCGCGATCTCGAAGACGATCAACATGCCGAACTCGGCCAGCATCGCCGATTGCCGCGAAGCCTACATGCTGTCGTGGAAACTGGCGCTGAAGGCCAATGCGCTCTATCGCGACGGGTCGAAGCTTTCGCAGCCGCTGTCCGCGCAGCTTCTCACCGACAACGACGCGGATGCCGAGGACGCGGCCGAAGCGCTGGCCGCCGCGCCGCAGGGCCGTCGCGCGCAGATCGTTGCCGAGCGCATCGTCGAGCGCATCATCGAGCGCGTCCGCACGAAGGTCGAGCGCGAGAAGCTGCCGAACCGGCGCAAGGGCTACACGCAGAAAGCCGTGGTCGGCGGTCACAAGGTGTACCTGCGCACCGGCGAGTTCGAGGACGGACGCCTCGGCGAAATCTTCATCGACATGCACAAGGAAGGCGCCGCGTTCCGCAGCCTGATGAACAACTTCGCCATCGCGATCAGCCTCGGCCTGCAATATGGCGTGCCGCTCGACGAGTTTGTGGAGGCGTTCACCTTCACGCGCTTTGAGCCGGCGGGCTTCGTGCAGGGCAACGAGGCGATCAAGAACGCGACGTCGATCCTCGATTACATCTTCCGCGAACTCGCCGTGTCCTATCTCGGCCGCAACGACCTCGCCCATGTCGACCCGGCACAGATCGGCGCGACGGTGATGGGTGGCGGCGTCGCGGACGACAGGCCGGGGCAGAAGGCCGCCGCGGCGGCTGCCACCAATCCGGTGATCTATGCGGATCGCTATGTGTCGAAGGGTCTCACACGCGGACTTCACCACAAAGTTGTCATAGTTCAGGATCAGCCTAAGAATGAGCGAATCGGTGGCGCCGGTTCGTATGAAACAAATGGCGCCCTCGCTTATGCCTTGCGTCCGGAAGACGAAGACAAGTCTCCGCTGGGCTCTCTCGATGTAAACGCGCGCGATGGGGCAAGTGCCGCGTTGAACCATTCCCATCAGACGGTACCGCTCGCAGCAAGGCCCGGTAAGGCCGACTTGCTCGCGGAAGCGCGCGCGAAGGGTTACGAGGGCGAAGCCTGCGGCACATGCGGCAACTTCACTCTCGTTCGCAACGGAACTTGTCTGAAGTGCGATACCTGCGGCGGCACAACGGGATGCTCATAAGGCTGCCATAGCGTTCGGAGGATTTGCGCGGACCCTCGCGCAAACCTCGGGATGATCGCCTCGGACTTAGCCAAGGGCTGACGCAACGATGGCGCTCTGGACGATCACCCAACCGCAAGACCACGATATCTATACGATCGTGTATCTCCTGAAAGATGCGCTGAAATCAGCAATCAGCGATGCATGGTTCTTCGAGCGAACCGCGCTTCCCAAAGCTGACGTCAAAGGAGCCGGGCACGCGGAAATCGCCGCCCGGCTCGGTCGTTTCCGCGAAGGATGCAAGACCTTCCAGGAACGCGAAGCGCTGATGCTCATGAAGATCATGCGCGCGCGCAACTGGGCTTCGGAACTGCGCAAGATCGCGCCCGATTTCCAGGACGAGATCGAACAGATGCTTGAGGCCACATCCGCTTGCGAGGCGTTGCAGGCTGAGTTCGTCCGCGACGCGCAGCGCATGTTCAATGGCGGCGGTTCGCTCTCGCGCTTCCTGTCGCTGCGTCAGCCAGACCCGCGCAGCGTGCACCAGCCGGTCCATGGCGGATCCTATCTCGTGGGCGGTCGCACCGCGCTGTTCGAATTGCGCACGGCGTGCGAGGTGTTCCTGGCGCAGATCGACGACGTGTTTTTCTCCTCCCGCACCGAAGAGATGGCAGACCTTCTGCCCGAACCCGCGCCCGTGCCCGTCGGCTATCTCGAAGCGCCGAAGCACGCCGCTCCCCTTTCCATGCCGATTCTCATCGACGACGTGCCGCAGGGAAATAGCGATAAATCGCCGGTCCATTGAACAAGGCGGGACTCTATTCGTTTCGGGAGACTGATTAGCGGCACGACGCTGTAGACCGGAAGGGTGCGAAGCGGCTTTCCGATAGACGCGACGGCCTGACAAAAAGCTGGAGCGCGCTTTTGATGCAATCAAAGCGGGCCGCTCCAGCCCCGCTCCGTCACCGCCCGCCGAAAATCGCGGAGCCGACGCGCACGAGCGTCGCGCCCTCCGCGATGGCGGCCTCGAAGTCGCCGCTCATGCCCATGCTGAGTTCGAGCAGCCCCAGTTCCTTCCGCAGCGCCGCCATCTTCTCGAAATAGGGCACCGGATCGTCGTCGAACGGCGGGATGCACATCAGCCCCGCGACGGAAAGGCCGAACTCGCGCTCGCACTGGCGTACAAATGCGGCGGCGTCATCCGGCGCGACGCCCGCTTTCTGCGGCTCCTCTCCGATATTGACCTGCACGAACAGCTTCGGGGCGCGTCCCTGCTTCTGAATCTCATGCGCCAGCGCCGCCGCGAGCTTCGGCCGGTCGACCGTCTCGATGCAATCGAAGAACGTCACCGCCTCGCGCGCCTTGTTCGTCTGGATCGGGCCGATGACATGCAGCTCCGCGCGCGGATATTCCTCGCGCAGCGGCGGCCATTTCCGCATGGCTTCCTGAATGCGGTTTTCGCCGAAGAGAACGTGACCTTGCCGGAGAACCGGCCGGATATGCTCTGCGTCGAAGGTTTTCGTCACCGCCACGAGCTTCACGGAAGCCGGATCGCGCCCCGCGTTCTGCGCCGCGCGCCATACGCGCTCGCGGATCGAAAGATAAGCGTCTTCAACGGCGCTGGAATTGAACGGTTGATCGTCTGTGCTCATGTCATGCGCTTCTCTTGACCGAGGCTCCCTTTCAACTTCATATCACGCAAACCTTTTTTGCCGCGCTTTCGCGCGAGGAACATGACCCATGGCACAGGAACGCTACAACGCCCCGGAGCGTGAGAAACATTGGCAGCGGATTTGGGAAGAGCAACAGACTTTTCTCACGTCCACCGATCGCTCAAGACCCAAATATTACGTGCTTGAGATGTTCCCCTACCCGTCCGGGCGCATCCATGTGGGGCATGTCCGCAATTACACGATGGGCGATGTCGTGGCGCGCTACAAGCGCGCGCGGGGCTTCAACGTGCTGCATCCCTTCGGCTGGGATGCGTTCGGCCTCCCGGCGGAAAACGCCGCAATCCAGAAGGGCATCAACCCGCGCGAATGGACCTACGACAACATCGAAGCCATGCGCACACAGCTGAAGCGCATCGGCCTTTCGCTCGACTGGACGCGCGAATTCGCCACCTGCGACCCCGAATATTACCACCAGCAGCAGCGCATCTTTCAGGCCTTCTACAAGAAGGGCCTCGTCTACCGGAAGAAGAGCAAGGTGAACTGGGACCCGGTCGATCACACCGTGCTCGCGAACGAGCAGGTGATCGACGGCCGCGGCTGGCGCTCCGGCGCGCTCGTCGAGCAGAAGGAGCTGGCGCAGTGGTTCTTCAAGATCACGCATTACGCCGATGACCTGCTTGACGGCCTCGATACGCTCGACAAGTGGCCCGACAAGGTGCGGCTCATGCAGAGGAACTGGATCGGCAAGAGCCAGGGCCTGCTCATGCGTTTCAGCCTCTCGGGCAAAGGCCTGCCTGCGGGACACGAAACGGTGCAGGTGTTCACCACGCGGCCCGACACCCTCTTCGGCGCGAGTTTTGTCGGCATTTCGCCCGAGCATCCGCTCGCGAGGGAGCTGGCGAAGACCGATCCGAAGCTCGTCGAATTCATCGAGGATTGCCGTCGCATCGGCACCGCGCAGGAGGATATCGACCGCGCGGAAAAGAAGGGCTACGACACGGGGCTCTTCGCCGCGCATCCGTTCGATGAGGGCGTCAAGCTGCCGGTCTATGTGGCGAACTTCATCCTGATGGACTACGGCACGGGCGCGATCTTCGGCTGCCCCGCGCACGATCAGCGCGACCTCGATTTCGCGCGGAAATATAACCTCACGGTGAAAGCCGTCGTCATTCCGGAAGATACCGATCCGGCCGAGTTCAAGGTCGGCGACGAAGCCTATACGGGTCCGGGCCTGCTGCAAAATTCCTCTTTCCTCAACGGTCTGACCGTGGATGCCGCGAAGGAAGAAGTTGCGGACCGCCTCGCGAAGCGCGGCATAGGCGAGAAGAAGACCACCTTCCGCCTGCGCGATTGGGGTGTGTCGCGTCAGCGCTACTGGGGCTGTCCGATCCCCGTCATCCATTGCGAAAAATGCGGTGTCGTGCCGGTGCCGGACAAGTATCTGCCGGTGCGTCTCCCGGATGACGTGTCGTTCGACAAGCCCGGCAATCCGCTGGATCATCACCCCACGTGGAAGCATGTCGAATGCCCGACCTGCGGAGGCAAGGCGACGCGCGAAACGGATACGTTCGACACCTTCGTGGATAGCTCGTGGTACTTCGCGCGCTTCACCGCGCCGCATGCCGCCGAGCCGGTGGAGAGCGCGCAGGCGGATTACTGGCTGCCTGTCGATCAGTATATCGGCGGCGTCGAGCACGCGATTCTGCACCTTCTCTATGCGCGGTTCTTCACGCGCGCGATGAAGGATTGCGGTTATCTCGGCCTTGCGGAGCCGTTCAATGCCCTGTTCACGCAAGGCATGGTGCTGCACGAAACCTATTTCGACGACAAGCAGAACTGGCTTGCCCCGGACGAGGTCAAGATCGAGACCGAGAGCGGCGTGCGCAAGGCTTTCCGCCTCGATGGCGCGCCGATCAGCATCGGCAGCATCGAAAAGATGTCGAAATCGAAGAAGAACACCATCGATCCCGACGTCTTCACGCAGCACTACGGCGCCGATGTCGCGCGCTGGTTCGTGCTTTCCGACAGCCCGCCGGAGCGCGATGTGGTCTGGACCGAGGAAGGCGTGCAGGGCGCGTGGCGCTTTACGCAGCGCGTCTGGCGCCTTCTGAACGAGGCGGAGCCGAGGCTCGCGCCCGTCGACGCAAAGGCGCCCGCCACGTTCTCCGCTCCAGCGCAGGCCTTGCGCCGCGCCGCGCACAAGGGGCTCGCCGCTGTCGCCGAGGAGATCGAGGGGCTGCGCTTCAACCGCGCCATCGCGGCGGTCTACGAATTCGCGAATGCCCTGCAAGGCGCACTTCAGGACAAGGGCACGGCGGGAGATGAAAGCTTCGGCTTCGCGCTGCGCGAGGCGAGCGTTTTCTTCGTGCACATGATCAATCCGATCATGCCGCACCTCGCCGAAGAGGGCTTTTCGCTGCTTGGCTACAACACGCTTCTCGCAAACGAAGCTTGGCCGGAGGTTGAGCAGAGCTTGCTCGTTGACGATACCGTAACCATTGCCGTACAGGTGAACGGGAAACGCCGTGACGAGATCGTCGTGCCGCGCAACGCGGACCGCGCCGATGTCGAGGCGGCGGCGCTTCGCCTCGAAAGCGTCACTCGGGCAGTGGACGGTAGGCCGATCAAAAAGGTGATCGTGGTTCCCGAAAGGATCGTCAATGTCGTGGCTTGAAATCTCGAAAAGCGGCAAGCGGCTTCGCAGGGGGGCAGGACTTGCCGTGATCGCAGGTTTCCTCGCTTTCGGTTCGGCCGGCTGCGGATTTCATCCGCTGTACGGAACTCCGACGGCTGGCGGACAGTCTCTCGTAGAGGCGATGAAGCGCGTCGAAATCGCCACGATTCCGAGCCGCACCGGCCAGAAGCTGCGCAACGAGCTTCTTTTTGGCACCACGGGCGGAGGTGGCACACTTGCTCCCGTCTATCGGCTCGACATCGCGTTGCGCGAAAGCTATCGAAACACCCTCGTCACGCAGGCGGGCAACCCGACGGGCCGCATCCTGCAGCTTGATGCGGAGTTCCGCCTCGTTCGTCTCTCGGACAATGAAACCGTGTTCAAGGGCGCGAGCACGTCCGAAGCAGCCTACGACCTTGCGGGTTCGACCGGCAATGCGGGTTCCATCTACGGCGACACCCGCGCCGCGCTCAACGCGCAGGACCGCGCGGCCCGCACGCTCGCCGACACGTTGAAAACGCGCCTCGCCGCTTATCTCTCGCGCGACGCGTAGCCGGAGCATCAACATTGGTCGGTCATCCCAACCGGGTTGACCGACTGTCGCCGCTCGCAGAATTCGGGTGACTGAAGCTCGAACCTAACCGGGCCAGAAGTTTTCCATGGTCGCGCCAAGCGCCTCATCGCTAGACAGGTTCCTCGCCGCACCGCAGCCTGCGGTTCGCGGTTTTCTGTTCTATGGCTCGGACGCATTGCAAATCGCGGCCCGCGCGGATGCCCTGAGCCGCGTCCTCCTGAAAAGGCTAGGCCCGGACGCTGAACTCGCCCGCCTGCACGACACCGATCTTGCCGCCGATCCTGACCGCGTCATCGTGGAATTGACGACGCATTCGCTTTTCGGGGGAACGCGCATCGTCTGGCTGACGTCGCTGCCGGTAAAGGCGCAGGCGATCCTGGCGGACGCTATCGCGCGCCCTTTCGATGGCGCCTTCCTGATCGCGCAAGCGCCGGACATGAAGAAAAGCCACAAGCTCGCGCAGAGCTTCGAGGCAGCCGCGCATCTCGCGGCGATCGGTTGTTATGGCGAAGACCCCGACAGCGTCGTCGCGGCGATCCGCCATCAGGCCGCCGAAGCCGGTTACGAGATCGATGGAGAAGCGGCGGCGCTCGTGGCTGCGCGTTGCGATTTTTCGGCGCTGCTGGCGCGCTCGGAAACCGCGAAGCTCATCACCTATGCGGGAGATGACCGCCGCATCACGGCGGCGCAGGTGGAAGAGTGCCTGAACGATCAGCAAACTGCGGACCTGTCCGACATCGTGGACGCGGCGCTCGACGGCGACGGCCGCAAGGCGATCCTCGCGTTCGAGCGCTACATGGCGGTAGAGTCGAACGTGTCGCCGGTCTTCGTAGTGCTCGGGTCGAGCCTGCTTCGTCTGCATGCGCTGCGCGTTGCGGTAGATGCGGGGGCATCGCCGATGCAGGCCGTCAAGGAGCTGCGGCCGCCGGTGTATTACAAACAGCAGGACGCCCTCGCGGCACAGATCCGCAAATGGACGATTCCGGCCTTGGCGGCGCGGCTGGGCGATCTTAATGGCGCGTTGCGCGACACGCGCCTCAAGCCCGCGCTTGCCGAGGATATCGCCGCGCGCTTTCTGCTCACCGTCGCGAAAGAAGCGCGCGCGGCGAGCCGCCGATAGCCGGAAGGGCGTGAGGCTCAAGCGTTCGCGCCCGCAAGGAGCAATGACATGACATCGCAATCGCCGATCTGGCACCCCTTCACGCAGCACGCGCTCCAGCCTGTCATGACGAAGATCGCGCGCAGCGAAGGCGCCTGGCTTGAGGCTGCCGACGGTCGCCGCATCTATGACGGCATCGCCTCGTGGTGGGTCATCACGCACGGGCATAATCACCCGCCCATCGTGGAGGCGATCCGCGCGCAGGCGGGCGTGCTGGATCAGCTTATTTTCGCGGGTTTCACGCATGAGCCGGCGGAGGAGGTCGCGCGCGGGCTCGTGGAGATTGCGCCGGAGGGGCTCGAACGCGTTTTCTTCTCGGACAGCGGCTCAACTTCGGTGGAAGTGGCGCTGAAGATGGCGCTCGGCTATTTCGTCCATCGCGGAGAAAAGCGCACCCGCATCGTGGCGCTGGAGCACGCCTATCATGGCGACACCATCGGGTGCATGTCGGTCGGAGCGCGCGGTGTTTTCAACGATCCCTACGGGCCGCTGCTGTTCGAGGTGGAACGCATACCCTACCCCGCGCCGGGCCGGGAGCAGGTGGCGTTCGACGCGTTCGAGGCTGCGTGTCGCCGCGATCCGCCCGCCGCGATCATCGTGGAGCCGCTGATCCTCGGCTCTGGCGGCATGCTCTTTTATACGCCCGACGCGTTGCGCGAGCTTCACCATATCGCGCGACGGTACGGCGTCCTGTTCATAGCGGACGAGGTGATGACGGGCTTCGGCCGCACTGGGACGCTGTTCGCTTGCGAGCAGGCGGGCATCGCGCCCGACATCATGTGCCTCGCGAAGGGGCTGACCGGCGGCGTTATCCCGCTCGCGGTGACGCTCGCGACGCAAGAGATCTTCGAGGCTCATTATTCGCCGGATCGTGCGCGCATGTTCTTCCATTCGAGTTCGTTCACGGCGAACCCCATCGCCTGCGCCGCCGCTGCCGCAAATCTGCGCGTCTGGCGCGAGGAGCCTGTGCGGGACCGGATCGCGAGCCTCGTTGCAGCGCAGGCCGAACGCGTGGCGCGGCTCGCTGGGCATCGCGGTTTCACCGACGCGCGCAGCCTCGGCACTATCGCGGCGATGGACCTTCGCGTGAAGGATGCGGGCTATCTCGCAGGCATCGCGCCGAAGCTGATGGACTTCTTCCTGTCGCGGGGGCTTATGCTGCGCCCGCTCGGCAACACGGTCTACATCATGCCGCCCTATTGCACGACGCCGAGCGAACTGGACGCGGTTTATGCCGCTATCGAGGAAGCCGCAGCGCTTGTTTGATTGCGCGCAAAAGCTTTATCGCAGGTCGAGTTCGCCGAGCGTAACCGCGAGATGCTCGCAGAAAGCCGGGACAAGACGGCGATCGGCCGAAAGGTCGCTCGTCTCCTGATAGCCTGCGGGAGAAGGCTTCCGATGGACGCGCGTTTCGAGCCTGACCGCGTGGATGACCCAGAGTTCCGGGATACCGAAAGCGGCATAAAGCGCCGCCTTCCGCCCGATGTCGTAGGCGTAGCTCGAATCCGCAATCTCCACGACGAGATGCGCCGTTTCCGCGTTCAGGCCCGAAACGCCGGTTTCCTTGTCGAAGAACACGAAGTCGGGTTCGAGATAGGTGTCGGGCGCGAGCCGCAAGGTGGTCTCCGGGACGAAACGGAGATGATCCGGCGTACGCCGCGCCCAATGCCAGTTCAGGGCGGCTTTCAAAACCTCGTGGTGGTTCCCCTTCGGGGTCATCGGCACGACATCTCCACCGATCAGCTCGATGCGCTCATCCTCGTCGAGGATGCCTGCGGCCGTCATCTTCTCCAGTTCGTCGAGCGTGAAGCGCCGCCGTGGCATTCCCTCTGCTGCCCGGGTCGTTCGATCTCGCGGCTCTTTCGGCAAAGCTCTTATGGTCATGGCGTCATGATATCGCATTTGCCTATCGTCGCCAATGGCGGCCGATCTGCGCCATGGGGAGGCTCTTCTGTATCTGTTTTCATACAGGTTTTGCCCCGGTTGGCCGTCCGTGTGTCCGACCTCTGAACGCTTCAGGCTTGATTTATCGGGCGCGGTTGCGCATTACAAGCCTGATATCCGAATCCTGGAGAAGGCAATGGAAACGACTGACCAAGGGAAGGGTTTCGGAAAAGCACACATTTTCAGGGAATGTCCTCTCTAGTCGAAACCGGCAAAAAGCAAGACATCGCGGCCAGTTAGGGCGAGGAAAAACTCTCGGGCAGGCGTGATTGTCAGGCGGAAGGGATCAGGGTGCGCCGTTATGGTGCAGCTGTTCTACTCTTGAAGGATCGATTCTCCCCGCCGACCTGATAGCCCTCCAGGCCACGGCCTCACGAACAAGATCGTATCTCAATGAACATCGTTATCGTCGAAAGCGCCGCGAAGGCGAAAACTATCAACAAGTATCTGGGGGCCGATTACAAGGTCATCGCGTCGTACGGCCATGTGCGAGACCTGCCCGCGAAGGACGGCTCCGTTCTGCCCGATAACGACTTCGAAATGACGTGGGAGGTGGAGGCCGACTCCAGCCGGATCGTCAACGAGATCGCCAAGGCCGTGAAGGGCGCGGATCGCCTCATTCTCGCGACTGACCCGGATCGCGAAGGCGAGGCCATCTCCTGGCACCTGCTGAAAATTCTGGAGCAGAAGCGCGCGTTGAACGGCGTATCCGTGGAGCGCGTCGCGTTCAATGCCGTGACGAAGGACGCGATCCTCACCGCGATGAAGAACCCGCGCAAGATCGACGAGCCGCTGGTCGATGCCTACCTGGCGCGCCGCGCTCTCGACTATCTCGTCGGTTTCACGCTCTCGCCGGTGCTGTGGCGCAAACTGCCGGGCGCGCGCTCGGCAGGCCGCGTGCAGTCCGTGGCGTTGCGTCTCGTTGTCGACCGCGAAGCCGAAATCGAGGCGTTCCGCACGCGCGAATACTGGACGGTCGAAGCGGCGCTCAAGAACGGCGGCGGCGACGCGTTCACCGCGCGCCTTGTCGCTCGTGACGGCAAGAAGCTCGACAAGTTCGAGATCCCGGACGAGACGACCGCGCACGCCTATCGCGACGCGATCACGGGGCAATCATACCGCGTCGACAGCGTCGAGGCGAAGGACCACAAGCGCAATCCCGCGCCGCCCTTCACCACCTCGTCACTGCAACAGGAAGCGTCGCGCAAGCTCGGTCTTTCGCCGCGCCAGACGATGCAGATCGCGCAGAAGCTTTACGAGGGCATCGACATCGGCGGCGAGACGGTCGGTCTCATTACTTATATGAGAACGGACGGCGTGCAGATCGTGCCGGAAGCCATCGCACAGGCTCGCGGCCAGATCGAAAGCCAGTTCGGCCCGCGTTATGTGCCGAACGCGCCGCGCATCTACAAGACCAAGGCCAAGAACGCGCAGGAAGCGCACGAAGCGATCCGCCCGACCGACTTCCGCCGTCAGCCGGACAAGCTGCGCGGTCTCTCGGCTGAAGAGGCGCGGCTCTACAAGCTGATATGGCAGCGCGCGGTTGCGAGCCAGATGGCGAGCGCCGACATCGAGCGCACAACGGCGGAAATCTCCGTGCCCGGCAAGGACGGCGTGCCCTATGGCGTGCGTGCGACCGGTTCCGTGGTGAAGTTCGACGGCTTCATGCGGCTTTATGAGGAAGGCCGCGACGACACCGACGACGAAGACTCCGCTCGCCTGCCCGCGCTGAAGCAGGGCGAGGCGCTGAAGGATTCGGGCGTCACCGCCGCACAGCATTTCACCGAGCCGCCGCCGCGCTATACCGAGGCGACGCTTATCCGCGAGATGGAGCGTCTCGGCATTGGACGCCCGTCGACCTATGCGAGCACGATGGCCGTGCTCCGCGAGCGCGAATATGTGAAGCTCGACAAGAAGCGACTCGTCCCCGAGGACAAGGGACGGCTCGTCACCACGTTCCTCGAAGCGTTCTTCAAGCGTTACGTCGAATACGACTTCACGGCCTATCTCGAAGACCGGCTGGACCAGATTTCCGACGGCAAGCTCGACTGGAAGGCGCTGCTGCGCGAATTCTGGCAGGACTTCATCGGCGCGGTGACGGACATCAAGGATCTGCGCGTGGCGCAGGTGCTCGATGCGCTGAACGAACTGCTCGGCCCGCACATTTTCCCGGCGAAGGAAGACGGCGGCGATCCGCGTCTCTGCCCGCTCTGCAATCAGGGGCAATTGTCGCTGAAGGTCGGCAGGTTCGGTGCGTTTGTCGGTTGTTCGAACTATCCCGAATGCCGCTATACGCGCCAGCTCAAGACCGGCGAAAACGGCAATGGCGACGGCGCCGCGCCAGCGGGCGACACTGTGCTGGGCAACGATCCCGAGACCGGGCTTGCCATATGCCTCAAGAACGGACGTTTTGGCCCGTATATCCAGCTTGGCGAGGGCGGCGACGGCGAGAAGCCGAAACGCGCGTCCATTCCGTCGGGGCTGAAGGGCGCCGAGGTGAACCTCGAACTCGCGCTGAAGCTCCTCGCGTTGCCGCGTGCCGTGGGGCTGCATCCCGAGACGCAGAAGCAGATTTCAGCGGGCTTCGGGCGCTACGGTCCCTATGTCGAGCACGACGGGAAATATGTGAAGATCGACGCCGAGGAGGTGTTTACCATCGGCCTCAACCGCGCCGTGACCGTGATCGCGGAAGGCGGCTCCGGCGGCAAGGGCCGCGCCCCGAAAACCGAGCCGATCAAGGTTCTGGGCGAGCACCCCGAAAAGGGCGGCAAGATGGAAGTTCTCGCCGGCCGCTTCGGTCCCTATATAAAGTGGGGCAAGGTCAACGCCACGATCCCGAAGGGAACCGAACCGCAGGATGTGACCGTCGAAGAGGCGGTGCGGCTGATCGCGGCGCGCATCGAAGCGGGCGATACGAAGAAGGGGCGCGGCAAGACGGCGAAATCCGCCAAGGCCAAGGATGCGCCCGCGAAAGAAAAGAAGTCCGTAAAGGCCAAGGCCGCCGATGCGGGCGATGAGGCGGAAGCGCCGAAGAAGGCCAAGGCCGCCGCAGTTAAAAAGACTGCCGCCAACGGCAAGGTGAAAAGCGCCGCGAAGGAGAAGGCGGCCAAGACCACCGAGGCCGACACCAAGCCGAAAGCGAAAGCTGCGGCGAAGAAGACAACACCCAGAGCGGCGGGCGGGACGACATGAGCCCGCCTCGTCAGAAAGACACCATGAAACTGAAAGAGAAGCGCACCGATGTGGTGCGCTCGAAGACCCCGACCAAAGACGATATTCTCAAATTCATTCGTTCCTCGACCGGCAATATTGGCCGCCGCGAAATCGCCAGAGCCTTCGATATCAAGGGCTCGGATCGCATCGAACTCAAACGCATCCTGAAAGAACTCGCGGCGGACGGCCTCATCGCGGACACGCGCCGCGTGGTGAAGAAAGAGGCGCTGGCGAACGTCGCCGTTATCGTGGTCAAGACGCAGGATCGCGAAGGCGATCTCGTCTGCGCGCCGCTGAACTGGAACGCGGATGAAGACGGCGCGCCGCCTCGCATTCTCCTCAACATCACGCGCCGCTACGAAGGCCCCGCCATCGGCGTCGGCGATCACGTTCTGGCGCGCATCAGGGAAGCCGGGCGCGGAGCCGATGCGGACGGCGATGGCGGGGAAGCGCCCGAAGAGTCCGGCGGCTTCGCCTACATCGCATCGCCCATCAAGCGCTTGCCGCGCGAACGCGCGCGCCAGCTCGGCATCTTGCGCAAGTCCGGTCGCGGCTTCGTGGTCGAGTCCATCGACAAGAAGGACTTGAAGGAGTGGCCGGTCGCCGATGGCGAGATGGACGGCGCCGAGGACGGCGAACTCGTCCGCTTCGAGACGCTGCGGGACTCGCGCACAAATCGTCCGTCCGCGCGCATCACCGAGCGCATCGGCCATCCCAAGGCCGAGAAGGCCGTAAGCCTCATCGCGATCCACAATCACGGGCTGCGCGATGTGTTCGGCGAGGATGTGATGGCCGAGCTTGAGCGGCTGCCGGAAGCGACGATGTCGCACCGCGAAGACCTCACGCGCGTGCCGCTCATCACCATCGATCCTTCGGACGCGAAAGACCATGACGACGCGGTTTGGGCCGCGCCCGACACCGATCCCGCCAACGAGGGCGGCTCGGTCGTCATCGTCGCCATCGCGGACGTCTCCTTTTACGTGCGCTCCGGCTCGGCGCTCGACGAAGAAGCGCTGCTGCGCGGCAATTCGGTCTATTTCCCCGACCGTGTCGTGCCGATGCTGCCGGAGAAGCTCTCGAACGGGCTTTGCTCGCTGCGCGAAAACGAGCTTCGGCCGTGCCTCGCCGTGCGGATGGTGTTCGACCGCGACGGCAAGAAGACCGGACAGCGTTTTTCCCGCGCCATGATGCGCTCTGCGGCCAAGCTGTCGTATCAGGAGGCGCAGGCGGCCATAGACGGCAGCCCTAACGCCAAGACCGGGCCGCTGCTTGAGCCGATCCTGAAGCCGCTCTGGGCTGTATACGAGGTGCTGAAGGAAGCACGCAATCGTCGCGGGCCGCTCGACCTCGATCTGCCGGAACGCAAGATCGTTCTCGACGAGCGCGGGCTCGTGTCGAAGGTCATCATTCCCGAGCGGCTGGAGGCGCACCGGCTCATCGAGGAGTTCATGATCCAGGCGAACGTTGCCGCCGCCGAGGCGCTGGAGGCGAAGAAGTCGCCGCTCATCTATCGTATCCACGATGCGCCCTCATCGGAAAAGCTGGTGGCGCTCTCCGAGTTTCTCGCGAGCATCGGCGTCAACGCCGGCAAGACGAGCTTCAACCGTCCCGGCCAGTTCAATCGCGTGCTGAACAAGGCGATCGGTACGGAACACGAGGAGATCCTGAACGAGGTGGTGCTGCGCTCGCAGGCGCAGGCGGAATACCGGCCGGGCAACATCGGCCATTTCGGCCTTAACTTGCGCCGCTATGCGCATTTCACCTCTCCCATCCGCCGCTATGCCGACCTTGTCGTGCATCGTGCGCTTGTCAGCGCCTTCGGGCTGGGCGAGGGCGGCTTGTCCGACGCGGAGAAGGCGAAGCTCGACGCCATCGCGGAGAACATTTCACAAAGCGAGCGCAAGGCCATGTCTGCCGAGCGCGAGACGGTGGACCGGCTCATCGCGATGCATCTGGCGGAACGCGTCGGCGAAACGTTCAAGGCGCGCGTGTCGGGCGTGACGCGCTTTGGCCTGTTCGTGAAGCTGCTCGACACGGGAGCTGACGGCTTCGTGCCCATGGCGACGCTCGGTCGCGACTACTACAAGCACCTGGAGAACCTGCATGCCATCGTCGGTGAGCGCACGGGCGAGAGCTTCCGCCTTGGCGACCGCGTCGATGTTAAACTCGTCGAGGCGAACCCGGCAGCGGGCGCGCTGCGGTTCGACATGATGAGCGACGGGAAGTTTTCCGCTGCGCTCGCCAAGGTCGGGCGGAAACGCGGCGGCGGTAAAACGGCTCGGCCCAGGTCAGGCAAGGGCGCCAAGGGACGGCGCTAGATCAGGCTTTCTGGGGAAACCGGGTCCAATCCGACGCGGATAACCCGGTCGGTACCTCAAAAATACGGCACTGTGCCCTCGATACGGGGAAACGGCCGAAAGTACAACCAGAGCGCGCGTCCGCTGATCTTGCTCTTTTTGGAAATAGCCTTTCAACCGGGAATAGAAAAAAGTTGCTGAAAGTTCGTGGTTTTCAACTGAAATGATTTAAAATCGCCGCCGGGGTTGACAGCGGGACTCAAGGCGGGCACTTTCTGCGCTCGATTGGGGAGAAGTTTCGGACGTATCATGGCAAAACCAGTAACTCAGAAAATCAAATTGGTGAGCACGGCGGGTACCGGCTACTATTATGTAACCAAGAAGAACCCGCGCAATTTGACCGAGAAGCTTGCGCTCAAGAAGTATGATCCCGTGGTCAAGCATCACGTGGAATTCAAGGAAGCGAAGATCAAGTAGCGACGGCCGCGCTAGCCGCGGCTTCGCGTTCTCCTTGTCGATTTTCATCAGAAATGAAGAGATGATCAGCTCCGCAACCATCGGCAGCGGGGTAAGTCCGATTATGATGCGGAGCTGATCTGAGCGCCATCGGATCAAGAGGGCGTGATCCAACGTGCTGTTGCCGAAACCGTCATGTTTGCGACGACAAGAGGTTTCGGTCGTATGCCCTACGGACCCAGGAGATGCGGCGGACCCGAGCACTCCGCAGGGTAACTGGTTATAAGTATGAGGAAACAACCGATTTTGGCAAGGCAAGAATGACATCGTTCTGCCTCACTCGTCGGATTTTGCGCTCCCTCTCCTTAACACTTCGTGAACATTGCCCGCTTTTTTAACGACAACTTAAGCTTGTCAGCAAGCGCTTGTTAAACAACACATTTCCGTTCTATAGGAAATAATCCTCGAAAAGCACTGCATTTTTCCGCGCAACGTCTCGCGTCACGAGTTTTCCCCGTTATCCCCAGCCTTCTACGCCAGATTCGCTGGAATGAATTGACGGATTGTTTCGAGGAAGCGTGAAACGGAAATCGGTTTTGACACATAGGCTTCGCAACCGCCCTCGCGGATGCGTTCCTCGTCGCCCTTCATCGCGAACGCGGTGACAGCGACGATCGGAATATGTCGCAGGCTATCGTCTTCCTTTAGCCATTTTGTGACATCGAGGCCGGAGACTTCCGGAAGCTGAATATCCATGACAATGAGGTCCGGCCGATGCTTGCGCGCTAGCGCAATTGCGTCGATCCCGTTTCTCGTTTGCAGGGTGGTATAGCCGTGAGCCTCCAGAAGATCGTGAAAGAGCTTCATGTTAAGCTCATTATCTTCGACGATCAGGATTGTCTTTCCCATGGCGCCCTTGCTCGATTTGGGCCGAAGGCTTTGCGGCAATGCTGGCGCCGGTTGCCTTAGCGGTCTCTGTCGTTTCAGATATGAGTTTGGGCGCATGGGCTTTTTTTTGTAAATACCATCAGCCCGGGCATATTCGCGCGAAAGAGTTAATAAAGTTTGATCGCCTTTCCGACGAGTAGAATAAAGTGCGTGGCTTGAGTGGAGCCGACGAACGCGCCGACTCCTCCAGTTTCGCGAACGGCTGAACCACAGCGCCAGTTATTTCGTATCGCTGTCCTGCTCTGGTTTTTCCTTGCGGGATGATTTCGGCACGGCAAGGGTGCGCCTGTCGAGGTATTTCTCCATGGCAGTGACGAGATCTTCGATCTTGTCTTCGAAAAAGTGGTTTGCGCCAGGAATGACTTCGTGACTGACGACGATGCCTTTTTGCGTCTTGAGCTTGTCCACCAGCGTCTTTACTGCTGAGGGCGGCACAACGCGGTCGCGGTCGCCGTTGATCATCAACCCCGATGAGGGGCACGGCGCGAGGAAGCTGAAATCGTAGAGATTGGCGGGCGGGGCGACCGAGATGAAGCCGTCGATTTCCGGGCGCCGCATCAGAAGCTGCATCGCGATCCACGCCCCGAAGGAAACGCCCGCAATCCAGCAGGATTTCGCATCCGGGTTTGCGAGCTGGAGCCAGTCGAGCGCCGTCGCGGCATCCGAGAGTTCGCCTGGTCCCTGATCGAAAAGCCCCTGGCTGCGCCCCACGCCGCGGAAGTTGAAACGGAGCACGGAGAATCCGCGCTGCACGAAGGTGTAATAAAGGCTATAAACGATCTGGTTGTTCATGGTCCCGCCGAATTGCGGGTGCGGATGAAGGATGATCGCAATCGGAGCGCCGGACGCCGACTCGTGATGATAGCGTCCTTCTATCCGGCCCGCCGGGCCATTGATGATTACTTCGGGCATTCTTCTTAGACCTCGTTATCGCGAAACTCTGCGCTGGCTGATGTTTTTTGCTGGCCTTATCTCAGCGCGGCGCCTGATCGCGGCGCCTCTCGCGCTCAGGCGCGCGCTTGCGAGCCGCGAGCGAACCGCCCCAATAGTTGACTCTGACGGTCGGAAATCCTATACAGAGTAGCAAGGGAATTTTGACCCGTTGTGATCTCGCCGCCGCGAGGTTTTCGGTGTCGTATCACAAAAGAGGCGTGAATTTCCACGCCCTTTCTCACTAACGGGGCGTAAAGAAAGCATAAATATGCTGCTCAGCACCAAAGGTCGCTACGCCGTGATGGCCATCGTCGAAGTTGCCCGACAGAGCGACGGCCGACCTCTTGCCCTGAGCGATATTTCGCTGCGTCTCGATCTTTCGCTCGCCTATCTTGAACAGCTTTTCATGAAGCTGCGGCGAAAGGGAATTGTCCGGTCGGTGCGTGGACCGGGCGGCGGCTATGTCCTCGAACGAAGCGCGGAGGCAATTTCGATTGGCGACGTGATGGCTGCGGTGGATGAGCCGGTTCGCATGACGCGTTGCGAAACCGAGACTAAATCCGGGTGCGTCGCCTCAAAGCGGTGCTCCACTCACCATCTGTGGCTCGCGCTCGGCACGCATATCGAACGATTTCTGGCCGACGCAACCGTAGCAGACGTGCTCAACGGTCGCTTTTCCGGCGCGCAGGTGGTGCCTTTTCCAGCCGACGAGGATGCTCTTCGCATCGTGTCGAAAGCGGAGGTTTGAACGTGGAGCGCGTGTATCTCGACTATAACGCGACGGCTCCGCTTCGACCGGAGGCGCGCGAGGCGATGATTGATGCACTGGATTTTGTCGGGAACCCCTCGTCGATCCATGGCGAAGGTCGCGCGGCTCGCGCGGCTGTGGAGCGAGCGCGCGAGACGGTGGCAAGGGCTTTTGGCGTGAAGGCTTCGGCTGTGACGTTCACCTCTGGCGGGACGGAGGCGGCAAACTGGCTGCTTCATCCGCGTGGCGACGCTGCGCTTGCTGTCTCGGCGGTCGAGCATCCCTGCGTGCTGAAAGGGCATCGTTTCCCGGCAGGGAGTGTGCGGGGTTTGCCGGTAACGGCGGAAGGTCGCTTGGATCTTGGCGCGCTCGAAGAAGCCGTGGCACCCGGCGCGGTCGTGGCGGTGCAGGCCGCGAACAACGAGACGGGCGTTCTCCAGCCGCTGCGCGAGATCGCGCAGCTCGTTCGCGAGAAGGGGGCAACGCTTGTTTGCGATGCGGTGCAAGCTGTCGGCCGGATGCATTTGTCGGAATTAGAACAATCCGACGCTGTTTTTTTCTCCGCGCACAAATTTGGCGGACCGAAAGGCGTTGGCGCGGCGATCTTGCGGGGCTGTGGGGAGCCGCCTCCCGCTTTTGTGAAAGGTGGCGGCCAGGAGCGTCGTTTGCGTTCCGGCACTGAAAACGTTGCTGCTATCGCCGGATTGGCCGCCGCGCTTGAGGCGGCGCTGCGCGATCAAGAGATGTTGATTGCCAAGTGTGCCGCATTTCGTTCGAAGCTGGAACAACGCTTGCAAGATATCGCTCCGGAAGCCGTTATTTTCGGCGAAGGCGCGGGCCGGCTGGCGAACACGACATGCTTCGCCGTTCCCGGAAAGCGCGCCGACGTGATGCTGATGGCGCTCGATCTCGAAGGCGTGGCGGTGAGTTCCGGTTCCGCGTGCTCGTCGGGCAAGGTGGAGCGATCGCATGTGCTCACGGCGATGGGTGCGGGCGAAAATCTCGCGGCGGGCGCGATCCGGGTTTCGACCGGTTGGGCGACGCGCGATGAAGACATCGAGCGGTTTCTTGCCGCTCTGGACAAGATTTGCGGCAGGCGCGAAACGCGCTCCGCCGCCTGAAATGAAAGGTCCGTTTCGGCGGGCCGCCTCGAAGGAGTGAGACATGGCCGAACAGGACACGATCGAACGCGTCAGCGAAATCGATGTCGACAAGTACAAATACGGTTTCACGACCGACATCGAGAGTGTGCGCGCGCCGAAAGGTCTGAGCGAGGAGGTTGTTCGCTTTATCTCGGCCAAAAAGGGCGAGCCGGAATGGCTGCTCGAATGGCGGCTCGAAGCCTATCGCCGCTGGCGCACGATGGAGGAGCCCACCTGGGCGCGCGTGCACTATCAGAAGATCGACTACGACGATTTGTATTATTATTCCGCGCCGAAGTCGGCCGAGAAGCCGAAGAGCCTCGACGAGGTGGACCCGGAACTGCTCCGCACCTACGAGAAGCTCGGCATTCCGCTGCGCGAACAGGCCGTGCTTGCGGGCGTGGAAGGCGCGGAGGTTACAGCGCCGCGCGTGGCCGTGGATGCGGTGTTCGACAGCGTCTCCGTTGTGACGACCTTCAAGGATGAACTTGCGAAGGCGGGCGTGATCTTCTGCCCGATCTCGGAGGCTGTGCGCGACCATCCCGAACTCGTTCGCAAATATCTCGGCAGCGTCGTGCCGACATCGGACAATTATTTCGCAACGCTGAACTCGGCGGTCTACTCCGACGGCTCGTTCGTCTACGTGCCCGAGGGTGTCCGCTGCCCTATGGAGCTTTCCACCTATTTCCGCATCAACGAGAAGAACACGGGGCAGTTCGAGCGCACGCTCATCATCGCGGACAAGGGCTCTTATGTGAGCTACCTCGAAGGCTGCACCGCGCCGATGCGCGACGAGAACCAGCTTCACGCCGCCGTGGTCGAGCTGATCGCGCTCGACGATGCGGAAATCAAATATTCCACCGTTCAGAACTGGTATCCGGGCGACAAGGACGGCAAGGGCGGCGTCTATAATTTCGTGACGAAGCGCGGCGATTGCCGTGGCCGCAACTCGAAGATCTCGTGGACCCAGGTCGAAACCGGCTCGGCGATCACGTGGAAATATCCGTCCTGCATCCTTCGCGGCGACGGCAGCCGCGGCGAGTTCTACTCCATTGCCATCTCGAACGGCCGCCAGCAGGTCGACTCGGGCACGAAGATGATCCACCTCGGCAAGAACACGTCGAGCCGCATCATCTCGAAGGGCATCTCGGCGGGCCGGTCGGACAACACCTATCGCGGGCTCGTCTCGGCGCACCGCCGCGCCACGAACGCACGTAATTTCACGCAGTGCGACAGCCTGCTCATAGGCGATCAGTGCGGCGCGCATACGGTTCCATACATCGAGGCGAAAAACGCAACGGCCCAGTTCGAGCACGAAGCGACGACGTCGAAGATCTCGGACGACCAGCTGTTCTACTGCCTCCAGCGCGGGCTTTCGGAGGAAGAAGCCGTGGCGCTGATCGTGAACGGCTTCGTGCGCGACGTGCTTCAGCAGCTTCCGATGGAGTTTCTGGCCGAAACGCAAAAGCTCATCTCGATCAGCCTCGAAGGCAGCGTGGGGTAACGGATTGAACACGGCGCGAGCCACGGCGGAGGGGGAGACGAATGGCGCTGATACTGGCCGCATTGCTCGGCGCGTTTCTGTGCCTCATCGGCGCCGCGATGATCTGGGCGCCGGGCAACGCCGTGCAGGCGTTCGGCATCGATCCGTCGCACCTGGCGGCGAACACGGACCTGATGCCAGCGCTCGGCGCCCGCGATATCTCTCTCGGGCTGATCGTGCTTACGCTCGCGGTGGGGAGGCAGGCTCGGGCGGCGGGTTTCGCGCTTCTCGCGCTTTCGCTCGTGCCGCTCGCGGATTATGTGATCGCGGCGAAGTCGCTCGGCTGGACAGCGGCGGCGCGTCATCTGATAGGTTTTCCGGTGACGCTTATCCTCGGTTTGATTTTGGCACGGAGGCCAACATGAATGATTCTGTGAAAACACGCGGCGGTTACGGCTTGCCGATTGCGTTTGCCGTTCTGGTGATCGTGGCTCTGGCTGTCATTTACGCTCTGACGGGGTCTGCTCAGCTCGTGCTCTACATTTTCTTCATTGCGCTTGGGATCGGCGCTTTCTGGTTCGACTGGCGGAAGACAAAGCGGGATGAACAACGCTTGCGTTCGGGTGGCGCGGACGGAACTCGGAGTTAGGAAAACAAATGCTTGAAATCAAAGACCTTCGCGCGGAAGTCGACGGCAAGGAAATCCTGAAAGGCTTCAGCCTTACGGTGCCGAAGGGCGAGGTTCACGCCATCATGGGACCGAACGGCTCGGGAAAATCCACGCTTTCCTATGTCCTCTCGGGCAAGGAAGGCTATGAGGTAACCGGCGGTTCGGCCACATGGAACGGCCAGGATCTCTTCGCCATGTCGCCGGAAGAGCGCGCGCAGGCGGGCGTGTTCCTCGCGTTCCAGTACCCGATGGAGATTCCCGGCGTCGCGTCGCTGACCTTCCTTCGCGCGGCGATGAACGCGCATCGCAAGGCGCGCGGCGAAGCCGAAATCTCGATCCCGGACTTCATGCGCGCGGTGAAGACAGAGGCGGAAAAGCTCGGGATCTCCATGGAGATGCTGAAGCGTCCGCTCAATGTCGGTTTTTCCGGCGGCGAGAAGAAGCGTAACGAAGTGCTGCAAATGGCGCTGCTGAAGCCGACGCTCTGCCTCCTCGACGAAATGGATTCCGGGCTCGACATCGACGCGATCCGCGTCGCTGCCGAGGGCGTCAACCGTCTCCGCTCGCCCGATACGGCGATGATCGTCATCACCCACTATCAGCGGCTGCTGAACTACATCGTGCCTGATGTGGTGCACGTGATGGCGCGCGGTCAGGTGCTCCGCTCGGGCGGCAAGGAACTCGCGCTGGAACTGGAAGAGTCGGGCTACGCGTCCTACGGCGCCGAAGCGGCTTAAGGAGCGGCCATGACCATTCATCAGACAATCACGGCCGCGGCCACGCCGGCAGAACAGCGCTTCCTCGACCTCTACGCGAGCGTAAGCGGCAGGCTGCCGGGTGCGGACGTTCCGGCGGTCAGAGCATGGCGCGAAGAAGCGCTCGACGCCTTCGCTGCGCTGGGCGTGCCGCATCGCCGCGTCGAAGCGTGGAAATACACCGACCTTCGCGCGCTGATGACGGCGGTGCATCCGCTCGGTGGACTCGATGGCGCGGAGCAGGTCGACGTCAATGCGTCTCTCGGCAGAACGCTTGCAAACGTCGAAGCCTATCGCGTCGTGTTCGCGGGCGGCAAATTCCGCCCCGATCTTTCGACCCTTCAAGGCGCGCCGGGCATCTCTTTCAAGCCGCTTTGCAGCAAACTGAAATCGGAAAGCGAAGCCGGAGACGCCCTTGCTGCACTCACCCTGCCGAAAGGCGATGTCGTCGCCGCGCTTTCGACGGCGTTCGCGACTTCGGGCGCGCTGATTTCGATTGCGCCCGGCCGGAAACTCGACAAGCCGATCCACATCATCGTCATCGCGCCGGGCGAAGGGAGTGCCTATGCGATGCGCAACGCGATCACTCTCGGCGACGGCGCGGAAGCTTCCATCATCGAGACGCATCTCGGCGCGGGCGCCTCGCAGGCATGGTCTTACTCGGCACTCGAAATCGGCAAGGGCGCCACACTCAAGCACGCCCGACTGACCCAGAGCGAAGCCTCGCTGCATCTGTCCTCCGCCACCGTCACGCTTGGCGAAGGCGCGGTTTACGAGCCGACTCACGCAGCAATCGGCGGCGCGCTGACCCGCTCGGAGGGAACGATCCGTTTCACCGGACCGCATGCGCGCGCAACCTATAACGCCGCCATTCTGGCGCGCGGTCGCAGTCATGTCGATTTCACCCTCGTGGTCGATCACGCAGCGCCGCATTGCGAAAGCCGCGAACTCGTCAAGGCCGTGCTCGACGACCGCGCGAGAGCCGTTTTCCAAGGCAAGGTCGCCGTGCAGCGCGGCGCGCAGAAGACCGACGGAAAGCAGATGGCGAACGCGCTGCTCCTCTCGAACGACGCCGAATTCGATTCGAAGCCCGAGCTTGAGATTTTTGCCGACGATGTCGTCTGCGGCCATGGCGCGACGGCGGGTCAACTCGACGAGGATCTGATGTTCTATCTGCAGGCGCGCGGCATCCCTGAGGCGCAGGCGCGGGCGCTCCTCATCGCGGCGTTCGTCGGCGCGGCGCTCGATACGGTCGATAACGAAGGCTTGCACGCCGCGCTGGACGAAAAGGTTGCGGCATGGCTCGCTGCGAAGTAGAGCCTCCTCGGGAGAACAAGTGATGACCCTGATTGAGAAAGACATCGCGGCTGCTTCCTACGATCTGGACGCGATCCGCAGAGACTTCCCGGCGCTGTCGCTCGAAGTCTACGGCAAGCCGCTCGTCTATCTCGACAACGCGGCGAGCGCGCAGAAGCCGAAAGTTGTGCTCGACGCGATCCTGAAATCTTACTCCGAAGAATATGCGAACGTGCATCGCGGGCTGCACTACCTCGCGAACGCGGCGACAGCAGCATACGAAGGCGGTCGCGAGCGCGTGGCGAAGTTCCTCAACGCGCCGAGTTCGGAGCAGATCGTCTTCACGAAGAATGCGAGCGAGGCGATCAACCTCGTCGCCGCGTCCTTCGGCGGGCTTCATCTGAAAGAGGGCGACGAAGTGCTGCTCTCGATCATGGAGCATCACTCGAACATCGTGCCGTGGCATTTCCACCGCGAGCGGCGCGGCGTCGTTCTCAACTGGGTGCCGGTCACGGACGAGGGCGAGTTCCGTCTTGAGGATTTCGAGGCAGCGCTCACGCCGAAAACCAAGATCGTCGCCATCACGCATATGTCGAACGTGCTCGGCACAACGACGCCGATCAAGGACATCTGCCGCATCGCGCACGCGCACGGGGCCTATGTGCTGATAGACGGCAGCCAGGGCGCGGTGCATTGCGACGTCGACGTGCAGGACATCGACTGCGATTTCTACGTCATCACCGGACACAAGCTTTACGGCCCGACGGGCATCGGCGCGCTCTATGCGAAGCGCGAGCATCTCGAAGCGATGCCGCCTTTCCTCGGCGGCGGCGAAATGATCGAGACCGTCACGCGGGACGCGATCAGGTACAATGACCCGCCCTACCGCTTCGAGGCCGGCACCCCGATGATCGCACAGGCGGCGGGGCTGACGGCTGCGCTCGACTATATCGACAGCGTCGGCAAGGCGAAGATCCGCGCGCACGAACTCGACCTGCTGCGCTACGCCGAGGAGCAGCTGAAGCCGTTCAATTCGCTGCGCTTCATCGGTAGCGCGCGCGAAAAGGGCGCAATCCTTTCCTTCGCGATGGAGGGAGCGCACAGCCATGACGTGGCGACGATTCTCGACCGTTCGGGCATCGCGGTGCGCGCGGGCAGCCACTGCGCGGAGCCGCTGCTCGCGCGCTTCGGGCTGACATCGACCTGCCGGGCATCCTTCGCCCTTTACAATACGCGCGCGGAAGTCGACGCGCTCGTCGAAGGGCTACAGAAAGCGGAGCGTTTTTTCAGATGAGCGAGACCATGGAACAGGCAAAGACGCGGATCGAAAACGCCCCGTGGGACGGACCGCAGGACGATCCGAAGCACAAGGATTTGCCGGAGCCGTGCGCGCATACGGTGGAAACGGCGAAGTCGGCGCATGATGAAGTCGGCATTCCGCAGGAAGAGCTGGACCGAATCACGGACGCGCTGATCGCCGCCCTGAAGACGATCTACGACCCGGAAATTCCGGTCGACATCTACGAGCTTGGCCTCATCTACAAGATCGACATCAATTCCGACCGCGAGGTGGACGTGGAAATGACGCTGACAGCGCCGGGATGTCCCGTGGCGGGCGATATGCCGGTCTGGGTGGAAAATGCGCTCGGCGCGGTCGAAGGCGTGAGCCTCGTGCGCGTGAAGATCGTGTTCACGCCGCCGTGGGATCCATCTCGGATGTCGGACGAGGCGCGTGTCGCGCTCAACATGTTCTGACGCCGAGCGATAAGGAGAGATATCTGGTTTCTGCCCACCGGCTCCCTATATCGGGGTAGAGCGGCGGATTTGAAATCGGCCTCACTTCTGTGGCGAGTGTGTTGCGTTCTCGCGAGACTATAGCGTCACATCAACAGCCGGAGCTTTTTGCAATCAATGCGAAAGCTTCGGGCGGCGAACAAGGGAGGCGAAATTGGCAAGGTCTTTTGGCAAGGTCGTTACGCTGACCGATGCGGCGGCGGAGCGTGTAAAGGCCATCATGGGACGGTCCGAGACGCCCGTGGTGGGGCTTCGCGTGGGCGTCAAGAAGGGCGGCTGTGCCGGCATGGAATACACGATGGAGTACGCGTCCGAGACGCGCCCCTTCGAAGAGGTGGTCGAAGAGAAGGGCGTGCGCATTCTCATCGAGCCTTCGGCGATCCTCTACCTGCTCGGCACCGAAATGGATTACAGGACCGAGAAATTCACCTCGGGTTTTGTTTTCAAGAACCCGAACCAGACGAGCGCCTGCGGTTGCGGGGAGAGCGTCGAAATCAGCCCGGCGCAGGCAGGCGAGTAACACAAGGTTTTATCCGCAAACTCGCGTCGCGTTTGCGATCATGCGCCAGCTATGATGCGCCGCGCATGCGTGGCCAATCGATCCACGCCGCGTCCCCTCCAGCACACTCATTGAATTCGAGACTTGCAGCGTCCTGCCGTAAATCGGACGAGGCATGACGCTGCGATTTTCAGGTCCCGATCAGCGGGACGCCGATCTGGAGGAGGATCGTGTCGGGCGGTATTTGCGAGTCCTCGACGGCCTCGGTTGCGCGGCGATCACGTTCGCCGTGGTCGCGGCGATAACCGGTGTATCGGTCACCTGGGGCAGCGTGCGCCCGAGGAAGCGTTCGATGTTGCGCAGGCTGCTCCGTTCACTCATGTCGCAGAAGGAGATCGCGATGCCGTCGGTCCCTGCGCGCGCCGTTCGGCCAATCCGATGAACGTAGTTCTCCGGGTCGTTCGGCAATTCGTAATTGATGACGTGGCTGATGCTGTCCACATCGATCCCGCGCGCCAGAATATCGGTCGCGACGAGCACGCGCGCTTTCCCTATCCGAAGATTTTCAAGCGCCTTCTGCCGCGCGGCCTGGCTCTTGTTTCCGTGGATGGCCTCTGTGGCGATTCCGCCCTGCGCGAGACGTTCCGCAACACGGTTGGCGGAGCGCTTGGTTCGGGTGAAGACGATGACCCGGTCGAACTCCGGCTGATCCAGCAGTCCGGCGAGCATGTTGGGTTTGTTGCCCGATGAGACGAGGTGAACGCGCTGATCGATTCGTTCGACGGCGACCGTTTTCGCCGGAATGGTGACCCGTACGGGATCTTTGAGGATTTCCGCGGCCAGCGTCGCTATTTCCTTGGGCATTGTGGCCGAGAACATGATCGATTGCCTTTTCCGTGGCATGGCCTTCATGAGCTTGCGAACGTCGCGAATGAAGCCCATGTCGAGCATCATGTCCGCTTCGTCCATCACGAAGAAGGCTGTCTGCCCGAGGTCGACGGTGCCTTGGGACAAGTGATCCAGCAGGCGCCCCGGCGTTGCCACAAGGAAATCCACGCCCCGGCTCAACGCCCTTATCTGCGGGCCGATCGCGACGCCACCCATGATGACGGTGCTCGTCAGTTTCAGGTGCCGGCTGTAAGCCTTGAAGCTCTCGGCGATTTGCAGCCCCAGTTCGCGTGTCGGAACGAGGACAAGCGCTCGCGCGGTTTTCGGTTTGGGGTTGTCCTGCCGTTCCGAGAGGAGTTGCAGGATGGGCAGCGCGAATGCGGCGGTCTTGCCGGTGCCGGTTTGGGCGAGGCCGAGCACGTCACGGCCCTGCAGAAGATGGGGGATAGCCTTTTCCTGAATCGGCGTCGGCTGAACGTAGTTTTCGTCAGCGAGCGCGCGCAACAGGGGGCTTGCAAGCCCTAAGGCTTCGAAGGTCACAGAAGTCACGAGATTGTCCTTTGAGCCGCGCGGCACCCCTGAGATGCACACCTAACGGCAAAGAGCCTAAATCCACGCGCAGCTGGACGGCCTGATTATTGGAAAAAAACATGCGGCGGGTGAAGCAAGAAAATCCATGCTTCAGACTGCACGGCCGCTATTTGACGGCAAGCTGTCATCTATCCGGACCCATGTCAATCTTGCTTTTGACCGAGGTGCCGGGTGTCGGGCTGGCGCGCAACGGGAGCGGCGCCAAGAGCCGGTGCTTGTTCGAGCCTAACGCAAAGCCCCTGGCATCTGGCGAGCAAGCCACTCATCGACAGCCAGCTCGATGACGCCTTGCACATCGGTGCCTCTTGCCAGCGCGGCGTCCTTCAAGCGTGCGGCTGTCTCGCGCGACATCGAAAATGTCATATTGGTATTGGTATTTTCGAGCCTGCCTCGGGGCTTCGTAAGAAAATGCTTCAGATTCCGCTTTCTCACATGATCCTCGCCGCCATTCAGGTTGCTCTCGCGCGTCCGGGTCTCTCGATCAATGAGAGTTCCTCCAATGTAAGGCGGTTAGGTGTCTTGGACACCATGAAATGCAATAGCGCCGGTTTCTCGCTCCCCATCCTGCGCTTAATCCGATGTGAACCCGGCCGAACGCATGGTGCGGCCCCAAGAGCTTTTCTCCGCTGTGCCCTGGGATTTAGGACCGGCCGATGATGCAGGGAGTTGCCCATGGCGACGGAGGCGCAGCCGCCTGCTGGAAAAGGCCCGCAAACGGGAAACATCCTTGAAGTTCTTTTGGTGTTCCTCAGGCTTGGCCTCACTTCCTTCGGCGGGCCCATCGCGCACCTGGGATATTTCCGCGATGAACTCGTCGTTCGCCGGAAATGGCTCGACGAACAAGCTTACGCTGAGCTTGTCGGCCTGTGCCAGTTTCTGCCCGGCCCGGCGAGTAGTCAGGTTTCGTTCTCCATCGGGTTGATGCGGGCGGGCTATGGCGGCGCGCTCGCGGCGTGGATAGGCTTCACGTTTCCTTCTGCCGTAGCGCTGGTGCTTTTCGCCTACGGCGCGGGTGCGCTCGATGGGCCTGTGGGGCAGGGCCTGGTCCACGGGCTGAAACTCGTCGCCGTCGCCATAGTGGCGCAGGCTGTCTGGCTCATGGCGCGGACGCTTTGCCCGGACAGGGAGCGAGCCTCGATCGCGGTCGTGTCGGCGCTCGTCATCCTTTTCAGCTCGTCTTCGGCGGCCCAGATCGGCGCGATCGCCCTCGGCGGAGCCGCGGGCCTCTGGCTTTGTCGTCACGCGCCGCCTGTGCCTCCCCGCCCGATAAGGATACCCGTTACCCGCAGCGCAGGCCTCTTGGCGCTGATCGCTTTCTTCGGTCTGCTGATCGGCCTGCCGCTTGTCGATGTCATGACGTCATCGCCGCGCGTCTCACTGTTCGATGCGTTCTTTCGGTCCGGCGCGCTTGTGTTCGGCGGCGGACATGTAGTGCTTCCCCTTCTAAGCGAGGCAATCGTAACGCCAGGGTGGGTTAGCGAAAGTGCATTTCTGGCCGGGTACGGGGCAGCTCAGGCAATGCCGGGCCCGCTCTTTACCTTTGCGGCTTACCTTGGAACCGTGGCGACCATTGGCCCGCGCGGCATCGCGGGGGCCATGCTGGGGCTGATCGGCATTTTTCTTCCCGGTATTCTTATCCTGCTCGGGACGCTGCCCTTCTGGGATACGTTCCGCCAACGAAGAGGTGCGCAGGCCGCCATGAGTGGCGTGAACGCTGCGGTTGTCGGTCTTTTGGCCGCCGCGCTTTACGATCCTGTCTGGACCGGTTCTGTCACGTCCATCGGCGATTTCGGGATCGCGCTCGCCGGCTTCGTGCTCCTGACCGCGTGGCGCGCGCCACCCCTTGCCGTTGTCGTCTTCAGCGCGCTTGCAGGGATCGCCATGGCGTTGGCACACTGAGACCGTCCTTCGAAATGAAGGCGGTGAAACGCGACTTCGCGCAGCGCACCGGCTGATCCGAAGCGCCGCGCCGGGTCATGACCTAATGCTTAGGCCCCGCGATGGCTTCCGCAAGGGCGAGCGTCTGCCGGGCTATGTCGGCATGGAGGCGCTCCACCATGCGCCCGTCGAGGCTGATCGCGCCCTTGCCCTGATTCTCAGGCAGGTTGAACGCGTCGACGATCTTCGTCGCGGCGGCGATTTCATCGGCCGAAGGCGAAAACACCTCGTTGCAGATGGCGAGCTGATTTGGATGGATGAGCGTCTTTCCGTCCATGCCCAGCGCGCGGCCTTGCACGCATTCCGCGCGGAATCCTTCCTCGTCCTTGATCGAGTTGTAGACGCCGTCGACGACCGCGATGCCGTAGGCGCGCGCGGCGGCGACCGTCAGCGACAGCCATGCGAGGAGCGGCAGGCGATCCGCGCCCGGTTGAACGCGCGTGGCCTTCACGAGGTCGTTGGTGCCGAGCACGAAACAGGTCAGCGGCAGCTCGTTCGAAGCGGCGGCCTGCGCGATTTCCTTCAGGTTGAAAATGGCGAGTGGCGTCTCGATCATCGCCCAGAGCGAGAGGGACGTGCCCTTCGGCGCACGCTTGCGAGCAAGGTCGAGATCGGCCGCCGACTCGACCTTCGGCAGCAGGATCGCGTCGGGCATCGCTTCGAGCGCCGCCGCGAAATCCGCCTCGCCGTAGGGCGTCGAGAAGCCGTTCACACGGATGACGATCTTGTGCGCGCCGTAGCCTCCCGCCTTCACCGCTTCGCAAACCTGATTGCGGGCGAGTTCCTTTGCATCGGGTGCGACTGCGTCTTCGAGGTCGAGAATGAGCGCGTCGGCGGGCAGGGTTTTCGCCTTTTCGAGCGCGCGCGCGTTCGAGCCGGGCATGTAAAGGACGCTGCGGCGAGGCTTGATCATCGGGTGTTCTCCTTAGGATATAACTCAACTTTGCATTGAGTAGGCAAGCGCATTGCCGCCATCGGCAAAAATTTTGCGAGCCAAGGCGGCGCAATCCGCGTAAGACTGTCCAAAAAGAGCGCGCGGTCCATATGGCGAAAGTTCTATCGATCTCGTCACAGGTGATTTACGGGCATGTCGGCAACTCCGCGACGGCCTTTGTCATGCAACGCATGGGGCATGATGTCCTGCCCTTGCCCACGATTCTGCTCTCGAACCGCCCCGGGTACAAGGCGCTCGCCGGCGAGCCGATCGACGTCGACAAGCTTGATGCCCTGCTCCGCGCGGCGGAGGAAAATGGCCGGCTTGCCGAGATTGACGGCATACTGACGGGATATATTCCGACGCCAGCCCATGCGGAGTTCTGCCGCCACTGGATCGCGAAGATCAGGGCCGCTAATCCGGCGGCGCTTTATTTGTGCGATCCGGTCATCGGCGACCTTCCGCGTGGCCTTTATGTCAGCGAGGCGACAGCCGAGGCGGTGCGCGATGTGCTTCTGCCGGAAGCCGATGCCGTGACCCCGAACCTGTTCGAACTCGGATGGCTGGCAAAGCGCCCCATCGCCAGCCCCGCGAGTGCTGTTGCGGCGGCTCTGGCGCTCGCGCGACCGACCGTTGTCGTAACCTCCGGGCCTGCTGGAAAACCCGACGCGCTTGCCAACATCCTTGTAAAAGGTGGCGAGGTCTTTGCCACTGTGTCGGCAAAGCGCTCGCTTGCCGCACACGGCACGGGCGATGCGCTTGCGGCGTTCCTGTTGTCTTACAAGCTGAACGGCTTTGTCGCGAGCGCAGCTCTTCGCGCATCCACTGCGGCCATCGATGCGGTCGTCGACAAAAGCGAGGGGCGCACCGAACTTGCGTTGATCGAAACGCAAGCCGTCTGGGCCGCGACCGATCCTTTGCTCTCGCCGCTTGCATCGCTGCCCGGCCTCGACGACGAAGACGAGACGGTCTGATCAGCCGGCAATACGAATTTGCTGCATGACGCGGCAGGCGGGCTTATCGCTCGACCGTCGCGAGACGCGTCTTCACCGGCGGGCGGCGCATCAGATCGTCGATGCGGGCTCGTTCCTTGCGGAAATCGGCGAGCAGGCGCCCTTGAAGTTGGCGCGCCTTCGGAATCTTGATCGAAAGCGGATTGGTGAAGCGGTTGTTGATGAGCACTTCATAATGGAGATGCGGACCCGTCGACATGCCGGTGTTGCCGAGATAGCCGATGACCTGGCCCTGCCGGACCTTGACGCCCGTCGCGACCCCTTGGGCGAAACGCAGCATATGGCCGTATGCGGTCTTGTAGCCGTTCGCGTGGCGGATGCGAACGTAATTGCCGTAGCTGCCGTTGCGCTCCGCCGTTTCGATCACGCCATTGCCGGAGGCGTAGATCGGCGTGCCGATCGGGCCTCCCCAGTCGACGCCTGAGTGGAGCCGAAGCGTATGCAGCAGCGGGTGCTTGCGCCAGCCGAAGCCGGATGTCAGACGGGCGCCGCGAATGGGGGTACGCATCAGAAACTTCTTCGAGTTCGATCCCCGATCGTCAAAATAGTCGACACCCTCGTTCGTGCGGAACCGATAATAGCCGTGCGTCTCTCCCCCGATGGTGACGGCGGCGTAAAACAGTTCGCCGGGCCGTTCCGTGCCGTTTTCGTCCTGCACCAGATCGAAAAACAGCTCGAAACTATCGCCCGCCTTCACGCGCTGCTTGAAGTCCACATCATAGGAGTGGACCTTTATGAACTTCATGAGGAAGTCGTACGGAATTTCCTGCGATTGCGCCGCGCGATAGACGCTGAGATAGACGCTCGCCCTGTCGCCGAATGTTTCTTCGGCCTTGTGTTCGGGCTTCAGGTGCTTGTCGCTCGCTGCGTAGCCGCCTTCACCGTCGCGTACGATTGTGACGCTTGCTCCCTGATACACCACGGTAATCTTGCCGACGTCGACACCGCCTTCCTCTGATGCCGAGGGCGTGAGGCCAAGGCGGACTTCTTCGCCCGCGCGGAGTTTCTTCGACTTCGTAATTGCCGTGACCGCTGAAGCGACCAATCCGGCCTGCATCGGATCGACGCCGACGCCACGAATCACCGAATCGAGCGTTTCGTAGCCCTTTGCAACGATGGAGCGTCGGTCGTACCCTTCATCGGCGCTCTCTTCTTCTTCCATTTTTTTCACGAGAACGGTCGTGTGAGGTTCCGGGGCGGCGAAAGCCTGATCGGTTCCGGCGAGCCGCTTCGTGTCCTGCGGTGCCGCGCCTTCAAGGCCGACCTCGCTTTCCGTGTAAACCGCATCCGTCTCCGCGACGAGCCGCTCTATTTCATCGTCGGAGAGTTCCACATGGTCTTCGCGGGGCAGGAAGCCGCCGGGCACGTCGATGAACCGCACCGACACGCGAGGATCGGTGCTGAGTTCGCTGCCGGCCTGGTCCTTGCGCGTGATCGGGGTGTTGTTTTCGTAGAGCGTGGCGGGGTTGAACGCTGGGATATCGACTTCTTCGTCGGGCTTTTCGGTTGCGAGCGTGGCGACGAGTTTCACATAAGGCTTCGTCGAGAGGTATTCGCCGGTGCCCCGGCGCTGAACGACCTGCTCATAAATGAGGTTTCGTGTCGTCAGCCCCTTGGAGGAAAGAACCAGGCGGTCGGTTTTCAGACCGATGGAGACCGGCTTCTCGGCGCCGACCTGGCTTGCCGCTCTCGGCCGCATGGCCTCGACGCTTGCCCTCTGAAACGCTCCGAACATTCCCTTGCCGGCGTCGCGCTCGCCGACATTCATGGAAGTGTAGATGACGACGCCGATGATGGCGAGGCCCGACACCGCCACGATAACGGTTGAAATGAACCACTTGAGCTGAGTTACGACGCGTCGCGGGCCGAGCTCGCTGAGGTAGATCGCCGGGGCCTGCTTCCGACCGGGATCGCGACCGAATTTGGAAACGGCTCGCGTTTGCTGGACGCGCACGAGATCCGTGCCGCGCCGCCGGGCGTCTCCTCGGTCACCACGATCGAGCAAGCTCAGTCTCCATTCCCTCGTCCGGCCTTATACTAGCGCCCGTGTTTGGGCGAAGATGCGGCGGTCATCGCAAGGGATGAAGCCGAATTTATGAAAAGCCGCATTTTCCTCATGGTTGACGAAGGGATGATGACGGCTGGCCGCTTTTTATCCAGAATTTTTCCCCAATTGAGGAAATTTGGCATTTTTAACGTTGCGTTCATGAATTTGGGGTTTATATAGGGCCATCGAGACGCGGCGGCGACGCCCGGCTCGGGTGCCGGAAAAAAAGCTTGGACATTGTCCTTGACAATCGGAAGGCGCTGACTAAATAAAGCTTCCGCGGTTCGTCGGATTCCGATGGGTCGCACATCTTCCAGAAAAGATGACGGTTTGAACCGGTTGAAAGATCGGCAAAAACCTTTTTCGTTTTTTGGTAAGGTGGCCGCATCCTAGGTTCGCTGCTTTTTTTCTGAGAAAGCGCTTGACGAGGTTAGGGTG